>NZ_BOLU01000012.1:0-64696 GCF_016861825.1 Lacticaseibacillus sp. 866-1
CAAGAAAATCAAGAACACTGCCTATGGTTATAAAAACTGGGATAACTTTATCAACCGTATTTTCCTTGAGCGTGTCTGGTTTAACCCCAAAGCCCACAACCTGGCGGCTTAAAAAAAGAGTACCTAGACCAATTAAGGTATAGATACTCTCATAAATTATGTTCAACTTCACTTGACGAAGAGCCTTTTTTATTTCGACATTACATGTAAAAAATATTAGTTGTTCCCATTTGAGTTGCTTTTGTGTCTTCCAGCTCAAAATCGCCTCGTTGTTTTCTGGTTATGACAATATTCTTTTGATTGTCAAAAGAAAATACATGGAAGCCAAATATTATCAATAAAACATTAAAATATAAAGTATTGTTTTTTGTAAAGAATATTCCTTCAACCGCAATTAGCAAAACATTCATAGCAATTGACGGCCACGATGATGGGTTTAATGAAACTATAGGAACTATAAAAGTTATAAAAAAATTCAAAACCTCAACATCATTTGAATCAAGAATGCCTGTTTTAAATTTCTGCGCTTTTCGTTCGGATTCTTTCTTCAAATGTTGAAGCCATAAAACAAGAATAATTAGTGAGACAATAGAAATCCCTATAAGGAAAGCCCAAAAAGGTGGGTTGAGTTGCCATGTGTTTTTCAAGCTCTTCATCGAAAAGCTTTTCAAGCTATTCAAAAACACCATAATAAATACTGGAACATAGGAAGATAGGAAAATCGTCCACTTAAAAAGTTTCTCCATTTTGTAATTCCTTTCTTCTGATATGTTAACCTTGAATATTGCTGCGATCGTCGATCCCTTTTCGATGACCCAACAACGTCTTATAATAAGCATCTTGCATCAAGTTAATAAAGTTTCCCACTTGTGTACTATCCTCATAAATAATTTTTCCTTTAGAAGGGTCAACCTTTATGTCCAACTTAAATTCATCTATTACTTCTTTTGTTGCTGTAAGATCTCTTGTAAATAACGCAACATCGCCATCATCAGATAACTTAGCAAGTCTTTTTACATATCCAGCATTCTCAAGTGCTACATTTTTTAAAGCATTAAAATTTTCAATAACTTTACTAAGCTCTTGACTCTTAAGAATTGTATTTGCTTCATCGGCAAATTCATTTTTTAAATGAAAAATGCGCTCAAAAGAAATATGCTGAAAAATAAAAACGTCATCTTCAGAGACTATCAAGTCTACAGAGCCATCCGTTGCCAATAAATCCTTTTCTACAAATTCCTTAAAAGTTCCAGCTTGCAGTTTACCAGCAAATCCCTTCTTCAAATAGGTAAGCTTCTTCGTTCTCTTAAAACTATAAATATTTTTTGTTTTCCCATCTTTGTCGGTATAAGTAAAGTCATAGACAAAAAAGTCGAAGTTGTCCGGAGAAAACCTATAAGCTTGCGCAGGACTAGCAAAACTGTCACAGACTATACTCATATTTTTTTCATAGGCCTTGACACTAGCAACTTCAACAGTCTCATCAATTTTTCCAATGATGTTATATGCTTCTTGGTCTTTTGATTCCATCGCTTCGACATTATCCAGAACTATTTGACGAATTTGAGATTCTAATATCTTTTGAATAGTTGGTGATACAGTCGTTACTTTCGTACTTGTAGCATTCCAATGGCATAAATGCAAAGAGACATCGGTCTTTGCATCCCTCAGGGTCTTGCCCATATCAGCTAATTTCATATCAACATCTCCCAAATATTGTTTGTGACCTCAGTATAGCAAAAATGGTGGTGGGTGGGTTCCCATCACCAACAAACAATATTTGGATGTACCAGTATTATATTCAAACGTTAGTTCGCAAGTCAACTAGTACAACGCAACCTTCGGGAGTCGAACCCGATAATAGAGGCCACAAAGTTAATCCTTTGGTTGCTGCTCGCTCCCCCGTCAGCCGGGATCTTCGCAAGCTATGCTCCGCGCCGGAATCGAACCGGCAGCCATGCGTGGCTTCCACATCGGAGCTACCTATCCACGGAGGCATGATCACCGCGAATCGGGTTGGAACATCACAAAATGAAAGAAGGCGTGCCTCAGGTTCTCACCTTTGGCACAATACAATATTAGCACGCCATTTCAGGGTAGATGTCCGCTCTTTGTCCGCTCTTTGTCCGCTCTTTGTCCGGTGTTTGTCCGCTGTTTGTCCGGACCAGCAATCCATGGTCACCAACCGGCCATAGTCCGGCAAAGGTATACAACGCGTCTTTAAGCGCATCGTAGTATCCGCTTTTCTCATATCCAGAATCAGCGATTAACAGCTCTACAGCAATGGGCCGCTTGATGTAATAGTCCTTCAGTATGTTTCGCCGAGCATCATCTTCGATGCACTCGATTGTCTTTTCGCAGACTTCTACGTACGTTTCATCATCCAAATGGTTGGTAATCTTTATTTCCATAACGTTGCCGATTGATGATGATCTTGGCATACCGTCAAGTGATGGCGACTGGATAGAAGCCTTGACCCGTGACCTTTGCTTTCGTCTACGATAGTCTTCTAGCACATTGTCAGCTTCAGCCACAGACGCTTCATAGTCCCATGGGCTCACAGCACTAGCTGTTGTCTTTCTCACTTGCGCATCACTCCTTTCCCAATTAGCCCAGAACCACACGCCCACCAAGGCTATGAACAGCATAACGGCAATCAACGATCATGCCACCAGTTGTAAATTAGCCAGATAGCAAGCGCGGTGAGGCCGATAATTGTCGCGATGGCCTCGAACCAGAACTTGATTCCGAGATAATCATATAAGCTCATTTCTCCGCCTCCACATATGTCTTCTGAAAAATATCGTCAGCAATTGGCCAGTGCTCGCCGTTGATACCCGTTGCGATCCAGTCCCCATCATGCAGGATAAGATCGCCTTCAAGAGTCACAATAATAAAGTGACCATGATAACGGTCAATGCCGTACGGATGAGCCAATGCTTCCCACTGATCAGGGTTGTGACATGCACGATATTTTTCTTGCCATTTAGCTTCGTTAAATTGCTCCGCCTCAATGGTTGCCGTTTTCCGATATTTCTTTGCTGTCATAGCTTGACTACCTCCAAAGTTTTCTCAACGCGCCAGACACCCAGCGTCCATGTACTCCTACTCAAATTCGATTGCTGGTGTGTTCAGGTGCTCAATCAAGCCAAGGCGTTCCAACCGCTCATGGTTGAGACGCTCGCAGTATAAATCTGCTTCGTACTGAGACCTGAATTCCTTGATTTTGGTTTCGCCATTGCGGCCCACAATCTTGAATTTCATTTTTTTATCAATCTCTCGTTTCATTTATCCATCTCCTCACCTAAACATTCCATAACCTCGGGCTTGTGGTCGTAAAACCAGCCATAAACCACGTCAGATAGCTGGTTGTCTCTTAGTAAGTCCTCGATGAAGTCTGTGTCGTCAATTATCAGCTCTACCAACTCGTCGAAATTGTCATCACATAGCTTGTCGAACTTTTCTTCACTCATCATTTTTCCGCCTCCCACTGGCCTAATACCCAAGCTCTAGTAAATGTGTCCTGATTGTCGAGCATCCATTCCTCAGCCTCGCGAAGCTGTGGGCATTCGTGCCAGTCATCGTCAACGTCTTCGTACAGGTTCCGCCAGACTTCTCCGATGGTCTCATCGTTCTGCTGGAACCACTCAATCGCATACGCCACGGCCTGCGGAATCACCGGCAGATCATCTGGTACGGCGGCATCATAACGGCAGCGTAATTCGGCGTCTAACGCACCATCGTCCTTTGATAGCAAAAGCTCATCAAGCGCATTCTCGAACACGTCCCGCTTCGTCTCATTGCTCATCGTCAGTCACCCCCACGCGTTCGCATCCATGCAAGCCGTAGTGCTCAATCTCAGCCTCGGTGAACCAGGTCAATTCAAGCTGGCAACCACTTAATCCAGTATCTCGAACTGGGAATGTGTCACTGCGATTGTGGTGTTTGAGCTTTGACTCCGGTGAATACTTCTGAAAAATCCAACCGTCAGCGTATGGCACCTTAAGTTGATAACGTTTCTCCTTCGCCACCGTGTAGCCATTTACCAGCGCATGGATTAGCCGGCGCTGTTCTTCTGAGTCATAACGAGCAGCAAGATAACTAAATGGATTGGCCACAGCGTGTGGTTCGCTTAGTGGCTTAAGCGCCCGGTCAAGATCGCCTGCTTCCTTCTCGCTCACCACCTTCAGCTTTGGGGCCTCGGCCAGCTCAACGACATAGGCGTTAGACAATTCCCAGCATTCGATGTCATCATCTGCATCTTCAAAAGTGTCATAAAACGTGGCTTGAGATAGATGGTCAACCCAGTCATTGTATTCGTCCGAATATAGCCATTCACCTTTATCATTTTTAACTGCGTAAAGTTTTTCTTTATCTGTCATGCTTGCTTCCTCCCAATCGCCCATGCTGCCCAGCCAATGATGTAAATGGCAGCTACCGTGGCAATGTCCCAATACTTCCACACCGTGACGACCAAACTCACAAAATCATCCATTGCTTGTTCTCCTCGTAGTATTCAGGCCCGATGGGACTCACAAGCTCGTCAAAAGTAATATTCATCACCTTGGCACACTCATGAAGCGCTGGCGAGCCAAGCTGGTCAAGCCTGTCTCGATTGACAAAATTGCTAACTGCCCCGGCCGAATGTCCAATTGCACGTGCGAAGTCCTTAACTTCGATATTGTGCCAGTCTAGATAGTTAAAGATCCGCACCGCCGCATTTGCTTTCGGATTATTTTTCATAATTTCGCCTTTCATGACTCGCAGCCGATTTTCGACACTATAACGGGCTCGCTCAGTGTGATGTGTACACGCTGCCGGTCGCTCTGTGCCGCCCCATGCTTTGTTTGCCGATTAATCCACTGATAGCAAAGTTCCTTGTATTTGGCCGTGAAGTAAGACTTACCGCTCTCGAAGCCAATAACTTGATAACTCATAGTTCCTCTACCTCAATTTCTACCCGCGGTGTGTCGCTGTACCATTTGCTAACATGCATCTCAACGATTTGGTTGTCGTCTACCCACACGATCCCGGTCAGCGCATCAGACACCGCTTTGTAATAGTTGTCTGTATCCGGCTTAACAGTCGGCCTGATAATGCCATCCCGTTTTTGCCGTTTAATAAGCTTGCTACCGGCTTTTTGAATGCCCCTGTATACTTTCACGCTTATCCTGATAGAACCCGTCATAGGCTCAATATGGAGCTCCTGCCGTGCAATCTGCTTAATGTATTCTTTGTAGCCACGTGACTTGGGCGGATCATACGCACTTACATACTTTCCTCGCCGAGAAAACCTAGGCCGTCCTTGAGCAACCGGTTCACCGGGAATAGTTAATTTAACTGCTGGTTGCATTTCTACTCCTAAGTTGTTCTAATTCCTTGAGTTTCTCCGCTAGCTCCGCTTTATCTTCTGCGCTGACCTCTTGCTTCGGCGGATGGTAGCCTGCTTGCATCCACTCTGGAACGGCCTCCTGTCTCAGTGGCTTGCCGTAACGCGCTTGCTGTGTTCGCGGAGCGCTGGCTCTTGCCACCTCTGCGTGTTCCTTTGCAGCAGCCTCTGCCTGTTGCACGGTATTGATTCCCTGTTTACGATAACCATCGAAGACCCGTTCAAGGTACTTATCAGCTGATCGATTCTGCACATCGCGCCTTGCCGCATACTCGATGACCCAAGTAACCAGATCATCGCCAAACTCGTCTATCCACGTCATCAAGTCTTGCTGGGCGATTGCATTTGGGAATCCCCATATCTTCTGCCAACGAGACCAAGACGTGAGTTCGGTGTCGGCCTTCCTACTACTCTTTCTTTCATTCTTATCATTCTTTACATTCTTGTTAGTTGTCAGTTGCTTGTCAGTTGCTTGTCGATTGCTTGTCAACTCGTTTGTCACTTCTTCAATTGATGACTGGTACTTTGCCCAGTTGACAACGGTTATAAGCCTCCCAGAGTTTGTCGATTTGCTTGTCAAAAATCCGACCGTTTCAAACTTAGCCAAAGACGTCCTAACAGCTCTAATGCTGACGCCTTTCCCAGACTCTCCCTTGATTGACTCAAGCGATGTGACCATTTGCCCCGGCTTGGCCACAAACTTCTTGCCTTGCCATATCCACTTACGTTCCTTGTGATTGGCCATCAATAGCAAGGTGATCATCACGACCTTCTGAACTGGTGTGCAGTCAATCCAGAGGTCGTCATCTAGCAATACTCTGTACAGCTTGATCCAGCCTCCGTCTGCCATGCAATCACCTCTACTTCCATTCGATTACGACCCGAAAGCCTAACACCTTGCCTAACGCGTTCAGGGTTTTCATCTTTGCGTTGCGTGTTGTTGTTTCGATTGTGCAGATAGTTGACTGGGGCACGCCGGACTTATCTGACAGTTCTGATTGCGACAAGCCTAGCGCCAAACGACGGTTACGAATTTCATATCCTGTCATAGTTATTCACACTCACTTTTAGTTAGAAAGGTAAATCGTCATCACTGACCGAAATAGGTTGCCCGTCGTTGGCAAATGGATCGGCCGTATTGGCTTGGCTTGCTTGTGCCGATGTGCCGAAAGATGGATTAGAATTTGAAGAAGACGCATCTTTGCTGTCTTTCCAACGGTGCTGAAGTTGTGGGAAAGCGGTTGGCTCCCACTTCTTGATATGTGGATATGTCTTACCGTTATATTCTTCGTTCTTGACGGTCACCTTAACGGCATGTCCCGCAAAATCACGCAGCATTGCTGCAAGGTCAGCCCACGCTTTATGATCTGGAATGCCAGCATTTTTACCAATCATGAACAAGTAGCCCATTGCATATTCTCCAGTGTCTTTCTTTGGATATTGGTTGTCGAAGATGTGCTTGTTCTGATACTTTTGCGGAACGTCATTACGTACGATTAGATCGAACTTGATAAACTCACGGTTCTTGAAGTTATCAAATCCAAAGTGGTTAATAACGCATTCGTAAACGCCGTCTTGGATGTCCCCGTTGCCTTCTGATGCCTGTGAGTAATCCATCGTAATAGCCATTATTTGCCCTCCTGTGTGCTTGATTGTTGATTTCCAAATTCAAATAGATCTTTGATCGAAACTAATGTCCGATTGTCTAAGCGGTTCTTTGCGTAGACCGCGTCCGTGCCTTCCAGAATGACGCCACGACCGCCCGTCTTGGGATTGATGACAACACGCCCCACAACGTCTGTCAGGCCCAATAAGCCGTCCCGCACGCTGTCACGGATTGCCGGTGCATACTGGCTGAACTGCTGTCCAGTCTCCGAAGTGATGTCTCGGGTGTTCTCCCATGCGGTCACCAGCACGTTAATCGGCGCGTCCATGAACACCGTGGTTAGAATGCGGGCAAAGTAATTCGTCCACTGACCGTAGTCCTGAATCTCATTACCGATGCCGTTTTTACTGGCACGGCCACGCTCCACGAACCAGTCCTTCTCGAACGCTGACACGTTGTCGATGACCAGATTGTCATAGCCTGCTAGCCGCTCAGCTAGGCCGGTCAGGAAATCTTTCCATTCTTCGCTTGGCTTACTCCGGTCGAATGGTTGTACGTCGATGTTCGGCGCACCAGCAAGTACCTTGGAACTGTCGTCCAAATCTAGTACCAGCGTCTTACCTGTCAGATTGCGAATCGCCGACGTCTTGCCGACACCCGGCTTGCCATAGATCAACACTCGCCACTTAGTAGTACGGTCGATTGATTCGGCGTGTTTAATTGGTTTCATCTATTGCCCTCCTACTTGATTACCAAGTGATAACCGCGCGGCTTTAATTCGGCACCAACAATCTTCTTTCCCGCTTCCAGTCGCTCGCGGATATTGCTCATGTCAGGTTGGAATACTTGCTTCCATCCGTCAGCTTGTAGACTGTCTTCGTGGATGACAATTGGCTGCTTTCCGCCATTCTTCTGGACGCGGATGTAAGTGTCGTCAGTTTCAATGGTCGGAATTTTGTATTCCAGCATGCGATCCAGCACAATCTCAAACATCTTGTCAGCTAAGGCTTCATTGCTCTTCATCCGCTGGGTGAGAGACTTTACCTTTTCCTTCTGGCCCATTGCCAGGGCTCGTGCGTTCTCACCAACGTGTGTATAGGCAACTAACTTTTCTTGCAATGAGCCGTCAACGATTGAATCCACGCTATCGGTAAACGTTTCCTCGTCGATGTCGCCATTAGAAAACTTTGCAGACAGTTCTGCAATCTTCTGGTCAATGCTGTATAATGTGTCCATGGATTAATTTCCTTTCTATTTGTCAGTCGTTGATGTTCCAGCGTCAGCGGCTTTTTGTTTTGCCTCGAAGTCTTCCATGGCCTCCCGGCGCTTGCTCTCATCCAGGTTGATCAGACGCGTGTACGTGTCTGTCGCCTGCACCAGCCGGCCGGCAAAGTATGAATCATCGCCTTCGGCACGGTCTACATAGTCCCTAGCATTAATAACGTCCTTCAGTAGTTCCTCCATAATCTCTTCACTAGTCAAGTAAATTAGCATTGTTCTTTTCCTCCTTTGCGTGCTTCGTTCATCTCATATGCTTTAAGGTTCATAAGGCTTCATTCCCTTCTCCCACTGCAGGTAGTCGTACAGCTGACTGTCACGCACGATGTCGTCATCGATTAGCCAGTACTCTTGGCTGGGGTCGATAGGCTCGTCCTGCCAGTCCGTCTCCGGTGGGTAGATCGTAGCCGGATCATCGTTCGCATATCCCTCATTGCTCAACGCAACCACCCCTTCTCTTTGTGCGTTCCCACGATGCCGATCAGCCAGCCTATCATGCCGGCGGCCAGCAGTGCGCCAACCAAATGCAAGATACTTATCGTCATGACTTAGCCTCCTTCGCTATGTTGCGGAACTCTTTACGCATGAACTCGCTGAACGCCAGCGGTTCAAACCGCCAGCCAATCTGACCGCGGTAGTTGAATGCGAAGCCGTCAAGTTGCCGCTGAAACCTCGGCTTGTTGAGCACGTGTTCACTCAGCCACGTAGGTGTGACACCGTAGCGGTCTTGAACGTCCTTTGCTGACCACCAGCGGCGATAGTCGGGTTCGTGCTTGAACTGGTCGGCAACGGATCGATCCACGGCTGTTTTGATTGCCTCCTGAATTAATGGCATCAGGTCTAATGTTGGTGGCATATCTGATGCCTCCTTTTTGTGGGATAATTCACCTCGAAGGGAGGTGAAAAATATGAAACTTACGATTCTTGAAATGCAGGTCTTAGAATTTGTAATGTCCCGACGGAAAATTGAATACAAACCCTGGTACTCATCCCATGAAGGCTTATTCAGACCCACTTTTTTCGACTCTGAAGCAAGGTGTGGCTGGATTAATCGAGACAAACTTTCCCCTGTATTTGAAGATTTGCTATTGGGTCGGTTAGCCGTCTTATTCCCGTGGTCTTTGGAAGATTCCAATGACCATGACCTAAGTGCGCCACTCGAAATCGTTGATGTCATTCTGAAAAACGAGCGAACGCATCAAAGCGAGTTTGAAGGCCCCGGAAATCTACCACTGGGTGTTGACCAACAACGCTTAGCAAACCTGGCTACGGTTACTTTCCAAGACCATCTTCAGCTAGACTTTGTTTCACTAGATCAACCAAGCTATGAGCTGGTTGGGTTTGAACAAAGTTAGCTTCTGCAACTAGTCGATTGTGTGTGTATTGAAGGGCTGCATATACTGTAAAGTATGTGAGCCCTTTTTGTTTACGGATAACATCCATAATCTGATTGCTTAACTCTTCTGAGCCGGGCACAATGTGCCCTGATGCACCATTTAATTCATCAGCAACCTTACGAAGATACTTGTATTCTTTTTCGTTCATATCTATACGGCCTCCTTTCTTTTGGCCTCCTCCAGACCGATAATCAGGTTATCTGATGATGAAAGGAGGTGAAAATTAATGGCACAAATTCCTTATTACGACAATCCGAGCGGATCTTTAGCTGTTACGGTTGAACTCCAGCACGCTGCAGATGTTTACTTGGTGGATCAAGCAAATTTCAACGTTCGACAACGTGGCGGTCGTTTCCAGTATTTTGGCGGCCACTATGACCAAACGCCTGTGACAATTCGGGTGTCTGGATCGGGACGCTGGTATCTGATTGTCGATAACGGGTCAGGCGAACAATACCGTTACACCTGGTCTAAATAGTTGCATTGTCTTGAAAGTGAGACTTCACACGAGCCACAACGGATTCGAAGTTGGCAAATGTGAAGCCTTTTTGCGCGAGCAGATCAATGACCATTTCAGTAACTTGGTCTTCGACTTCTTTGTCCTGTACCTTCTTTACCGAAGCAAGATGTTCAGCACTACGCTCACCCTTTGCATGTTCGTTCATATCTATACGGCCTCCTTAGCTGAATTAATTGCCTTTGCAATAGCCTTGACACCTTCATCGAAGTACAGCCATTGCGGTACTTCCTTGTCGCTGTGCTGTGACTTGCTGTTTGCCCAGCGGCCATACTTGTTCTGGCCCGGCTGTTCGGCCTTAATTCCCAGTCGGTTAGCAATGCGGCCCACCTTGTTGGCTGTGGTTCCAAGCTTCTGGGCGACCGCCGTTGCGCTGTACTCCTTCTTGAGCAACACGGGAATGGTCATCTCACCGGTGATTGCTTCCGCAGCCTTGGCCAACAGCGCCTGCTTGGACGTTTCGGACTTGGTTTGCATGGCGATACGGTAAAGCAATGCTCCCTTGCGTGTTTGTGCATTCTCGCTCATGATCTCAAGCCGCTTAGCGGAATCGATACGCGGCTGTGTTGCCTTGGCCTCCGCCCGCATGGTGAAGTACCCATCGACCAACTGGTCATATACTTCCCAAGCCTTGTCGTCTTCGAGAATTTTCAGAAGCTTGGAGTAGCCACGCTCGGAAAGCAGATAGATATTAGCTGAGTTCGAAGCGGACTGTTTGGTGAACCCGAAACTCAATGGCTCAAACCCATCGAGTTTTTTTAGGTCTAGAATATCGATGCCATCTTTGAAACGTTTACGGTTGTCATTGATACGTCGATTAATCTCACCAAGTGGCTGTTCATGAATCAACGCGATGTCCTTAACCAACATCGCCTTTTTGTTCTTACCGAATCCGCCTTCGATACCGGTGAATTCGATATGGCCGATATGCTCACGACCGATTACTTTTAATTCGTTCATTACTATGCCTCCTTGTGTTCATGCAACGTGAACCTTTTTCTTAAAAAAATAATCTGGTATGTCTCTAACGTCTGCGTGCAGCACCGACATTGCTTTTTCAATATCGCTATCGCGCCATGATGTTTTCCCATTCAGCTTTAGAGATATGCTGCGTTCTGACAGCCCCATGGCAATCGCAAAGTTATATTGTGTGCCAAACTGCTCTGTGATCTTTCCCAGAAGTTTAGAATAGTCATAGCTCATTGTCCGTCCTCCTTTCCAGTTCATTACTCATGAACTTTATGAACTTATCATATCAGCGGCTAGTATGTCTGTCAACACAAATATTCATGTTTCGTGAACTTTTCTGTTGAACTTATGTTCATTCGCCGGTATACTTCTAATTAAGGAGGTGCTTTAGATGAAGTCAACAACAGCTCAACGGCTAAATCAGTTAATGACAGACCGCGGACTAAAACAGGTCGATATTTTGAACATGTCCAAGCCCTTCCAAAAGTCTCTTGGCATTAAAATGGGGAAAAGCACTCTTTCCCAATACGTTAATGGGGTTCAGTCACCCGACCAAGATCGTATTTATTTACTAGCACATACTCTTAACGTTAGTGAGCCTTGGCTGATGGGGTTCGATGTCCCCCAAGAACGTCGATCGAGCAAAAAGAACCGCGAGGCTTCCACTGACATACTCCCCATATACAACAAGCTCCACCCCGCTCGCCAGCAGAACGTGTACACCTATGCGGAAGATCAGCTCAAGCAACAGCAGAACGAGAATATTGTCCCGTTACCAGAACAGCGTGAGATTGTTTGCGGGCGTGGCACGGCAGCCGGTGATCCTATCGATGGCGCCACACAGGACGCTGAGGTGCGTAGGACGCGCGTCAATGTTAACGACATCCCAGCTAGTGCAGATGAAATCGTGACCGTTGAGGGTGACTCGATGGAGCCAGACTACCCGAAGTATTCGCAGATATTTGTTCGATGGCAAGACACGATCGATGACGGCGATCTGGCCGTTGTCCGTGTGGCTGACGAAGGTGTCACATTCAAGCAGGTATCCCGCGATTATCAACAAAAGAAAATTGTTCTCCACTCACTGAATGACAAGTATCCCGACAGATACCTCGATCCCGAAGATGTCAGCATCATCGGTGTTGTGCTGAACTAACCCACTAAGCAGCAGGCACGGGCAGGACGTGCCGTGGGCTTACGTCCAAGCGTGATCGACGTTAAAAGCTGCTCGGAGGATTGTCATATGAAAGTTACAAAATTGGTTGTTGGGATATTACAGATTGTCTTAGCACTTGTTATCTTGCTTCAATCGTGTGCAGTTGGTGTTGGTAATGCCATAGACGAATCAAAGGATGTCGGTGGTAGCGCAGGATTCATTGTCGCCATATTGTTCATCGCAACCGGCACCGTCTACATTGCTACGCGCAAATCAGATAAGCTTGGTGGCGACATCGCAGGATTAATCATGATGCTGATTGCATGGATTTTTGCCATTAGCAACGCACACGTATACTCTGACCTACAAATTTGGGGTTGGCTATCATTTATAATTGGGGTCGGGTTCTTCGCATGGCATCTCATTGTCATTAAGAAGACAGTGAACACTAAATAGATCTAAACAAAGCGTGCCGTTCCCTATCATCGGTGTTGTACTGAACTAACCCGCAACAGTATCGGGCCCGTGCAACTCGGGCCGCGGGCGTTAATCTGAAAGGAGAATCGATATGAAGATCAAGAACTTATATATGTATGCAGCATGTTTGGTTTGTCTCGTAGTCGCTTTGATTTCGCTGTACGTCGTTGTATCTGGAATATCCGAGCTTATATGGTTTGACAAGTCCGCGCAGCCTGGAATCTACCTCTACCAGCAACTATTCAGCGGGGCCATCATGCTGGTAGTATCCTCGTTGCTATTCGTATTCCACTGGCACCACGCAGACAAGTAACACCTGCGTAACAAAGCCCGTCTAGCGGCAGGACTGTGCAAGCCAGTCCGCGGGCTTACGCCCAAACTGGACGCAAAACAAAAAGCCCCCCGCTAGACGGGAGACAGAAAGCGTAATTCAAATGCCCAAACCAGTGGATCCAAAGTTTCCTACTCACGAGACCAGGAATAGTCCTAATAAATCAGTTGTCGCCCCGCCTAGCCGACCTTCTGTTCCTCAATCAGGACAGAAGTAATGTAATATTTAAGCGCGCTATTCGCGTCGATATACAGATCTTTGTACTGGCCAGCTGACTCGACAGATTGTTCGGTATCATGAATCGGATCTTTGGGAAGGAGCGGTCGAAGATTAACGTCGCCAGACAGATTCCCAGCCTTATCAAAGTTGGCTAGGTATCCAGATGCGACCTTGTGGCCTTGAAAGTCAAATATATCTAACCGTGTCCAAGCACCCGGGTCTTGAGTAAATGCCTGCTCTCTAGCAGTCATCGTGTTATAACCGGCCGGGTTCTGATCATGGTGTTTACGCCAAGCCCCGTATGCTACGGTGACGCCCATTGTGCCTAAAACTGTGATTAGAACAGAAACTATCGTCTGCGCAATCATTGGCATTTCAGAAAACGCCAACGTGATGACGGCGCTGTATCCAAGATACTGTAAATATGCTACTAGTCCCAGAACAACTCGGCATAGGTTAGCTTCACTTGATGACAAGTAACTAGTTACCACGTCATGACTTTGCAACCAGTTTAACCCGATAAATCCAAGAACCCCTGACAGTGCCAAGGTTTGAAGAAAATACGAAGCGCTCAAAGTTTCACCTTATTTCAATTTGATTGAATTTTCTTCATCATTATACCACACAAAAGGCGCCTACCCCATACCTTGGCCGGTCGGGTAGACGCTAGGACAAACAGCACCACGAGTGCGCTCTTTGCGTACCCCAGTATATCACATGGAGGTAGATATCATGGCATCATTTCGGAAACGCGGTAAGACATGGGAATACAGAGTCTCCTACACCGACAATCACGGCGTAAAACAAGTGATCTCCAATAGTGGATACCGCACCAAAGCACTGGCAGCTATGGAAGCTGCAGAAATTGAGCGGAAATATCGACGCGGCGCCCAGATGGATAAGATGGACATTTCCCTGTTAGAATACTGGGACACTTGGATTGGGGCATACAAACAGGGCAAGCACGCCATGATCACCGAGAGTCGTTACAAGACGCTACGGAAGGCACTGGAAGGCTACTGGGGTGATCATAAACTCCGCGAGATAACCAAGAGCGATTGGCAAACCTTTCTTAACGACTATGCAGCCGGTCCGACTGACCCCAAGACACACGAGCGCAAACCACGATCAAAAGATTTAGTCGGCCGACTAAATGGCTATGTGCGCACGATGGTCAACAACGCCATTGACGATCAAATTATTTACTCAAATTTCACCCGTGGTGCTGTTAATCCAGGACACCAGGGGAAATCTGCAAGCCTTAAATATTTAGAGGTGGCGGATTTTGCCAGAGTCAAAGCATACGCCTTCAACCATGCTTCACTATCTGCAATTACATACTACGTGATTGCGACCGGAATCATGACTGGCGCGCGCATTTCTGAAATTCTCGCCCTGCAATGGACGGACTTGGATTTCAAAAATAAAACTGTCTCTATAAGTAAATCATGGGACTATGTCCATAATACGGGATTTAAGCCCACTAAGACGCCATCAAGCGTGCGTACCATCTCTGTACCGGATGACCTTCTAAAACTACTGAAACAGCTAAAATATGAGCAATACGCGTACAATTTAAAGACGGGCCGGCGAGATGACAAAAATCTCATCTTCCGTAATCCACTGGGCCAGGTCCCTGGTGAGTACGGGTGTAATAAGACATTGCATGCTGTTGAAGACCGTTTGGACATCCATCCCCGGATTACTTTTCACGGACTGCGTCATACTCACGTGTCCTACCTCATCAGTAATGGCTGCACGATCACATACATCTCCCACCGACTGGGTCACTCAAATATACAAATCACTTTGACGACATATGCCCACCTGCTGAAGGACTTTGAAAACGAACAGGCCTCAAAAGCCGTACTGGCGCTGGCTGAGCTCTGAACTTTTTGTCCCACTTTTGTCCCACTCGGCTCAAAAAGCGACGAAAATCAACGAAAAGAAAAAAGCAGGAATGCCTTTATATAGGCGTTCCTGCTACTCAACGAAGACCAACAAAGTACAAAAAAAGCCGTTTACCGGATTTGAACCGGTGACCTCATCCTTACCATGGATGCGCTCTACCTGCTGAGCTAAAACGGCATGGGGTTGTTTACCTAAAAACAACTGCCTAAACAATATACTATATATCCCCAGTGCCTTGCAACCCTACACGCCTAAAAAGTGCCTCATTTTTCGCCACGCCACTCGGCGCCAAACTCAGCCAGGTAATCTGTCATCACCTGCTGGCGATGCGCGGCGAGCCGGCGAGCGGCTGGCGTGTTCATCTGAGCGGCTAAGTGCAGGAGCTTTTCGTGAAAATGGTTGATGATGGTGCTTTCGCCTTGCCGGTAGCTGGCCGCGTCCAGCTGCGTGCGCGGCGGCAAGGCCGGGTCGTACAGGCGGGTAGCATGCGCGCCGCCGTACATCATAGTACGGGCAATGCCGATGGCGCCGATGGCATCCAGCCGGTCGGCGTCTTGCACCAGCTGACCTTCCAGACTTAGCGGCTGTTTACACGCCAGACTGGCCTTGAAACTCATGTGATCGATGATGGCGAGCACGGCGGTTCTCTGTGCCGCCGTCAATCCGGCTGCGGTCATCGCCGCCACGGTCCGCTTTTTGGCTGCGGCCACATCGGCCACCAGTTTATCGTCGTACGTATCATGCAGGGTCGCCGCCGCCAGCGCGATGGTCGCATCGGCAGCCGGCGTGCCTTTGAGCAGCGTCTTAGTGGTCGCCACCACCCGGCGAATGTGGTCCATGTTGTGGCCGCTCGCGTCTTTGCCAAGCACCTTTTGTGCGTAGGCCATCAATTGTTCTTCTTGGGTCATCAGCCGCTCCTTTTCCTTTGCGTTTCACGCCTTCATCTCGGTATGCTTAAGATAGTGACCGAAAGCCCGCCGCGAAAGGACGTGGTACTGTGAAATTGCGCCATTTACAAATCAATCAGACCCTGAATCAGTTTAGCCGCCTGACGCCCAGCGACGGCGCCGAGGGCCGCCCCGTTGCCCAGCAGAACCTGCTGTTTTGGGTTGCGGCGGAACCGGTGCCGCCAACGCCCACTGAGCTTGCTGAGGCGATGGGCTTGTCCAAGGCGGCGATCACCAAAATGATGGGGCCGCTCCTCGATGATCAGCTGCTCATGAAGACCATCGACCCCGATGATAACCGCAGCTTCACCCTGACCCTCACTGAGGATGGCAAGCAGGCGGTGCGGGACATGAGCGATGACTACTTCAAGCCGATGAACGCGCTGCGCGAAGGCCTCGGCAAAAAGAAGTTCAACAAGCTGATCAATCTGCTCGATCAGGCTAATGAGGTCCTGGTCGGCGCCGATGAGTGATCACTGCGGCAGGTGAAAGCCCTGCTCGCGCAAAATCTGACCGATCTCCAGGCGATGATGGAGGTCGGTTTTTGTATACGCCAAAAGGCTGTCGGTGAACGTCTCCTCGCGGGCGTTCCACGCCCGGGTCCGGTAATAATTGTTCAGGGTGGTATCATAATCTTTAAGGTCTTGGGCAGCCGGATAGGCGTTTTCACCGACCACAGCGGCGTGCGGCAGCCGCGGCTTCTGCTGCGGTGCTTCCGCCGGCACGCCGACCATCAGGCCGAGCACTGGGAACGTGAAGCGCGGCAAGGCCAGCAAGGCGAGCATCTGCCGCGGATCATTCAAGACGCTGCCCAGGAAGCACCCACCCAGCCCGTTTCGCTCGGCTTCAGCCAGCACATTCTGCGCGGCCAGTTCAGCGTCGGCAACGCCGCCGAAAAAGCCGGCCCAACCGGTAAAATGAGCCGCCTGTTCTTCTGTCAGGTGAGCAGTTTCGATATTGCGGTACTGGTCCAGCACAAACACGTAAAGCAGACCCTCACCTGCCACAAACGGGCAGTTCGTGAGGTCTGCAATGCGCTGACGCTTTTGCGGATCGGTCACCTTAATCAGCGTGACCTGCTGCAAGAAGTTGCTTGAGGCTGTCGCCTGGGCCACGTCCTCCAGGGTCTGCTGCTGCGCAAGGCTCGGAGCCGCACTGAATTTGCGAATGCTGCGGTGATGCAACCCGCTATGATTATTGGTCATAAAAGTCACTCTTTTCTCAAAGAAGGTTTTCTAATGTCTAAGTCTACCACGATTCCAGAAGCAATTAAGGTGCGCGGGGCAGCCGTGCACAATCTCAAGCACCTCGACGTTGACATCCCCCTGCACAAGCTGGTCGCCATCACCGGCCGCTCCGGCTCCGGCAAGTCCTCACTGGCGATGGGCGTCCTGTACGCGGAAGGCATGCGGCGGTATGTGTCCGCCTTGTCGACCTACACCCGGCGCCGCCTGGGCCAGGTCGGCCACGCGCAGGTCGAGTCGATCGAGCACATTCCCAGTGCCATCGCGCTGCGCCAGCGGCCCGTCGTGCCTGGCATACGCTCCACCGTCGGCACCACGACCGAGGCGCTGAATGTGCTGCGGCTGGCTTTTTCCCGGCTCGGCTCGGTGCGCTGTCCCAACGGCCACCAGCTGCCACCAACGCTGACGATCGCCCGCCTCATGGATCTGCCGAATCAGCCAGGCAGCGGCATGGGCATGTTGACCTGCCCCGTTTGCGGGGCGCAATTTAAGGCCTTTGGCGCCGAGGACTTCGCCTTTAATGCAGCTGGCGCCTGCCCCACCTGCAACGGCACCGGGGTCGCGCGCACCCTTGCGCCAGAGCGGCTGATTCCTGATCAATCGCTGACCATCCGCCAAGGGGCCGTGGCTTCATGGCGCCTGCCTGGCCGCAATTTTATGATGAATGTGGCGCAGCAGATCGGCATCGACATCGACACGCCGTTCAAGGATCTGCCTGCGGCTCAGCAAGAAATGGTCTGGCACGGCAAAAAGCAGACCTACGCTATCAACATTCCGTCCAAGACTGGCAAAATTTTCCACATGAACAACGCGATGTACGAAAATGCCTTTAACGCCGTTGAGGACTCGATGGCCACCACCACTAACGAGCGGGCCATCACCCGCCTGAACCGGTTCTACCGCTTCGACGTCTGCCCGACCTGCCATGGCTCCCGCTTTCGTCCAGAGCTCCTGCACCAGCTAATCAACGGCAAAAACATCGCCGAGGTCTCAGACATGACTCTCAGCGAACTGGAAGCCTTCATTCCGACCATCTACACCTGGCTGCCGGATGACATGCAGGCGCTGGCGCACGATGTGCTGCGCGAGCTGACCACGGTGCTCAAACCGCTTATCGACCTCGGCCTGTCCTACCTGCAACTCAGCCGCGCCGGCGCGACCCTGTCCACCGGCGAGCTTCAGCGCATCCAGCTGGCCCGCACCCTGCGCACCCAAACTACCGGCGTCCTTTACGTGCTGGATGAGCCTTCCATCGGCCTGCACCCGGCTAACGTCGCCGGCCTGATCGACGTCATGCGCAGTTTGGTCAACCAAGGCAACTCAGTCGTTGTGGTCGACCACGACACGGCCATCATTGACGCTGCCGACGAGGTGCTGGAAATCGGCCCTGGGGCCGGTGAGGCGGGCGGTCGCTTGCTGAATCAAGGCACGCCGGCCGCAGTCGCCAAACAGTCGAACTCACTGATTGGGCCGTACCTGACCGGCCGCGCCAAGATGATCGTGCGCCCAACCGCTGAGGCAAAGACAACCACCGCCAAAAAGTGGTACGGCCTGACCGTCACGGACCGGTTCAACCTGCACAACCTGACCGTTCAGTTTCCGGTCAACCAGCTCAGCGTGGTGTCTGGCTTTTCCGGCGCCGGGAAGTCGACGCTGGTCTTTGACGCGCTGGTGCCAGCGCTGACGGCCACCAAAACCAACCCGGCCCCGAGTTTTGTCAAAGACCTGCACCGCGGCGGGCTACGGCGAGTCGTGGCCATCGACGCCAGCCCAGTCGGCAAGAATGTGCGCTCCACCGTTGCCACCTACACCAACATTTTGGACCGCCTGCGCGACTTGTTCGCCAGCTTGCCGGAAAGTCAGCAGCGCGGCTACACCGCCAGCAATTTTTCCTACAACGTCACTGCCGGCGCGTGCCCAACCTGCGGGGGCACCGGGCAGATCAGCTTGGACATTCAGTACCTGCCGGATATGCAGCAAGTCTGCCCGACCTGTGGCGGCCGCCGTTACAACCCAGAAGTTCTGGACGTAAAGTGGCACGGACAGTCCATCGCGGATCTGCTCGACTTGTCGGTCGACGCCGCGCTGCCTGTCTTTAAAGGCGAGGCTGCCATCGAAGCGACGTTGCAGACACTGCACGACATGGGCCTTGGCTACCTGCACCTCGGTGAAAGCACCCCGTCCCTATCCGGCGGGGAGGCCCAGCGGTTGAAGCTGACCGCCCACATGGGCCGGACCCAGAAAGGCACCTTGTTTGTGTTTGATGAGCCTTCCGTCGGTCTGCATCCCCTGGACGTGGCGACCCTGCTGCAAGTGTTCCAGCGCCTGATCGACGCCGGCGGAACCGTTTTGACCATCGAGCATGACTTGGATGTGCTCGCCAACGCGGATTACCTGCTCGATCTTGGGCCGGAAGGTGGGCGGTTCGGTGGCCAAATTGTCACCAGCGGCACGCCAAAAGAAGTTGCACAAAGCACTGACGGCCACACTGGTGCCTTCCTCAAGGCGCACCTGGCCAAATTTACCCATTAAGGCACAGAAAAACGCACCGGCTCGCTTGGCTAACAAGCTTGTCGATGCGTTTTAAGTTTGGCTACGGCACCCGCCGATGCTTCTTGACGGCGCGCACAATGAGCGTGATCACCAGGGCGACTGCCGCCACCGCAACGGCGATGATCCCAATGTTCTGCCACCAAGCGCGGCGGTTGCCGCGGTCGGCCTCCTTGGCGGTCGCCTCAGAGTACGGCACCCGGTGACCGGTGACCAGCAGGCGGTGAGAATTGATCCCCACCGGGGTGCAGGTCATCAGCGTGGCCAGATCCCGTTCCGCCTCGATCTTGAGGCTGGACGTGTCATCGGGCTCGATCACCTTGATCTGGTGGACCTTGTAAGCCAGGTGCTTGTCGTTCACCGTGATGATGAACTGCTGCCCCTTGTTCAGGTCCTCCAGGTCATCGAACAGCGTCTTGCTCGGGACCCCACTGTGCGCCGAGATCACCGTGTGGGTGCTCTTGCCCCCGGTCGGGTAGCTGGTCCCTGGCAGCACGACGGCGCCAGAGGCCAGCAGGGTGTCACTGACGGTGTCGTACAGTGGCACGTTGACCTTCAACTTGGGGATCGTGACGGCGCCAATCAGGTGCTTCTTCAGGGCGCTGACGTCCTGGATCCCTTTACCCGGCTGCCGGAAGACATCGGCGTTCGGCCGCATCCCGGTTTCTGCCAGGCGCTTGTTGAATTCCTTTTGTGCCTTCTCGCGGTCCGCGGCGTTCTTTTTCGCGGTTTCGGCGTCCCGCTTGAGGCGGTATTCCACCACCACGAAGTTGACGGCACGGGCCACGAACGGATAAGCGAAGACGGCCAAGCCAATGAAAAAGACGATGATCACGAGCAGGTCCGTGAAGAGGGTCGCTTTTTTACGTTTCTTTTTGGCCATCCAGCCTCATCTCCGTTTCGTTGATTACGCGCGGCGCTTCTTGATCATCACCGCCGTGCCCATCGCTGCCGTCCCCACGATCAGGAAGGCCACGATGCCCATGGAACCAGTGATCGGCAGAACGCCGTCGATCGGGGTGTTTTCAACTTCGGCATACAGATTATTATCGGTGTTCAGTTCAAGCTTGCCATCTGCCCCTTTGGTGATCGAGAAATCCAGCGGGGTATCAGACTTAGCGTAGCCGTCTGGCGCCTTGATTTCGTGCAACTTATAGTCACCGGTTTCTAGCCCTCTGATTTGCAGGTTACCCTCGTTACCTACTGAACTACCCGTTTCAAAGGTTGTCCCTGTCTCATTCCAGACAATGTCATCCGTTGCGTACACCCCATCGACATTCTTGAGGGTTGCCTTACCATCAAACTCGGCATACTCAGTGATATCACCGCGTTGGCGTGAAACCTTAAAGGTTGCACCGGCCAGCTTAATATCGTCGTCATTGGAGTCTACCTTAGTGAACTTGTAGCCCCCGGTTTCAACTTCCTTAGCCTTGGCCACAATTGATTCATCACCAAGCGTTACCCCGAATTCGTTACCGATATCTTGAGTCGGTACCGCATATTCGTTAATCACAACAGTATAGGTAAACTTCACCTGCGTGCCGGCAATCGCATTCAGCAGTTCAGTCAGCTTATCCTGATTAGCCGTTGCAAAGTCAATATTGTATGTAAACCCAGCCTTGCTATTTGCGTCACCTGATATGATTGTTCGTTGTGCTAAATCAGTGAAGAGCTGCGTCACGTCCTCCCCATCGGCTTCGATTTTATCAATTCCTTTAAGGGTCGTTCCCACTTCGGTCATTTGGTCCTTGATGTTAAGCTTATTGTAGAGGTATTCTCCGTTGGCTTTCTTATCTTTAATGTTACCCGGAATATTCACGCGAGCATCGTATGAAATTTCTTCACCAACTTCGAAGTTATAGACCTTTTCATCTGAAGAATTTTCATCCTTGGTGTTTGTGATTTGCTTTTCGATGGCACTATTTTTGGCATACAGGTGAATATCCTCGAAGTACTTACCCTCATCGTCCGTGATAGGCATCCCAAAAACTAGCGGCAAGCTCATGAACATGTTGCTGTTACCTAGCGTTTCGCTCCGAACTTCTTCAGCTAGGTAGATTTGATACTTATCACCCGTCTTGGTGACCACGTTATTAAACTTGGCAACACCATCATTGCCTGTGATCACACTGTCGCCCTTTACAGCACCGGCGCCAATCCAGGTGCCCTTGTTTTGCGACCATTCATGACTAATTTGCGTTGTTGCTTTCTTAATCGCCTCTGTCAAAGTCAGTGATTCGTCTTTTTCCATCAAGTCCGGTACCATGGAATCAACTAACCCACGAATGTTATAAAGATCAAACTGAACACCCGGAACAGGCTTTGAGCCTTCAAAAGTCATCTGCGCCCCAGTGTTTTGCTGAGGGGTTGAATCAGCATCAAGGAAGCTGAGCTTATGTACGTTGACGGTGACCGTTTCCGGTAGCTTATTGTCTGTCTTAGCCTTCGCCGCCGTGGTCACGTTTGGGGAAGTTGCGGCAACTGTGGTCATCGTGGTGAGGGCCATCGAGCAAACCATCAGGCCTGCCATCGTGAAGCGAGTCAGTTTAGTTGCTTTTGTCATTGTTGTGTTCTCCTTATCGGTTGAGTTGGTGGCGACGCGTTGTCCGCCAAGCGAAGAGCATCAGAAGCATTCCAAGCGCAATCATCGCAAAACTGATCAGATTGCCAGTCTGCGGTAAGCGGCCGGAAGACGGCTTGTCCGGGGTGGTCGGAGCCGCTGGGGTCGTTGGCGTCGTCGGTTGGAAAGGGTCGGTCTTGCGCGCGTTGTAGACACGCGGGCGGCCCTTTTCAATCGTCGGCTTCAGCACGACACCGGATTCGGTTTCGTCCATTGGTTCCCCGTTGATCAGTACCGGGTTTTTGCTGCCGTCTTCCTTTTCCCAAGAAGTGGGAATTTCAACTTTAACGCCCTTATCACCCAAGTCATTCACATAGCCTGGCACGGAACGCAATTCTTCGAAGTAGTACGTGCCCGACGGAAGGAAGCGTTCGCCGGTGTTCACAAGGCCATCCTTGTCGGAGATGAACTTGTTCACCTTGTCATCGTTGAGCGGGTCTGCGGATTCAACCCATTCGTTCTTCAGGTCGGTCACTTCGGACATGCTCAGGTAGCGCTTCTGCCCATTTTGAATCTCGTAAAGGGCAAACACGGCACCTTCCAGACGAACATCCTCACCGGTCGCGGTCCGGCCAAACTTGAAGAAGTACGGATCGCGAACATAGCCGATGTTCTTGGAGTAGATGTGAATCGTGCTCAAGTACTCATTGGCCGAGTTGCGCTGCGGCAGGACCACCATGAGCGGCGCTGCCTTGCGTGACAAGTCGACGTTGACAAGTGACTCCGCACCAACCCCGGTTTCAATGATCAGGTAGGCGGCGTATTGATCACCCACTTTGGTCGGCACGGTGAAGCGGGCAATCCCGTCTTCAGCCTTGCCGGCAACTGTGCTAGTTTCGGTTGTCTGCTCCGCGATAGTGGCGAAATCCGCTTCGGCTTCTTTCAACGCCTCGCTACGTTTCTTATTCGCCCACTCGTCGACGAACGCTTTCACCGGCTGGCCCTTCGCCCGCGCTTCGTTGTATGCCGAAGTGGCATCAAACAGCTTGAAGGTCGCGCCGTTCAGGCCGAAGGTGTTGTCGGTTTGAATCTGGTCAAGAAGTTCCCCGGTGTTGTTGTAGTTCCAGGAGAAATCCCCCCATTCATCATCCGGCCGGGCGGTGGTGCGAATATCGCGGTTGATCCGTTTGTGGATCACGATCTCCGTGTTCTTAGGCGCCGCCTCGGCCGCAGCCGTGGCCTGCGGTTTCAAAAATGGGATCGCCAACGCCGCGGCGGCGGCAAACAGCAGAAGTTTTTTCAACATGTTAGCGCACCTCCATTTCGCGGGTGTGGCGGAAGAAAAGCCAAAGGCCAACGGCAAGGGCCACGATCATCGCCGCCATCGCGACGAAGGCTGACGTGCCCGGACCACCAGTTGCTGGCAGCACCGGATCGATTGGCTCGTTGTTCACGGTCATATTGATCTGATTATGGGTCACACTGACCGCGGTTAGCTCGGAATCGAAGGTGTAGCCCTTATCCAGCGCAATGTCATCGGCACTGTATTCCAGGCTCACTTCGCCGTTCTTGCCGATAGTCAGGGTGAACTTACCTTCCAGCGTTTTATAGCCGCTTGGTGCGACCAATTCTTCAAGGGTGTAGACACCAGCAGTGAGATCGGTAAAGTTTAGCTTGCCGTCCTCGGTGGTTGCCTCTTTGTCATAGTCGTCGCCAGTGATCTTGAAGACCGCCCCATTAAGGTAGTCCTCAGGTTCACCCTTCTTGGTCAAATCAAGGCGGAATGGCTTAAGGGCATTCTTAAACTTTCCGGCTTCACCCCACTTGGTATCCCAAGTAATACTACCGTCGGCCTTGATCTCTACTTGAATACCTTCTGCTGGCAATCCTTTATGACCAGTCGGGGTCTCAATTTCCTTCATGGTGTATTTTCCCGGACGCACCTTGGTGAAGTTAACCACGCCGTTATCTCCGGTGATGTTGGAAACGTACTTTTCAATCTCATCATCGTAGAGGGCAAACTTTGCACCCTTCAGCGTTTGGCCTGCGTCGCCGATCTTGGTGAAGGAAACATCGACTTCTTCCTTTTCTTGGAAGATTTTGACCATGTTCGTTTTCTCGCTATAAACCTTTTCCTCTTGATTCTTTTCATCTTGCATAAACCATTCGGAGGTGGCAACGTTCTCCATCCAGAATTTACCATCTGGCAGGTCAGCTTCTGCAGTGGTCGGCTCAATGGCCAAGCGAATACTGAAGAATCCCTTAGTAAATTTGAGCTGTTTGATCTGCTCCGAATCAAGCTTCACTGTCACCCTCGTTCGGCCGCCTTCGTCTTGCGTGACGATTTGGTTAGCTGGTAGGGAAATGACGCGAGAAGCGCTGGTTACCGTACGATCACCAAACAAGCTAACTGCTGGTTGCGTGCGGGAGCTCGAAAGCTTAACCCCTGCTGGCAGCAGATCAGTAATCTCAATTCTGTCTGGCCGAGCGATGTAGTCACCAACCTGGCTGTACAGCTGTTGGTTGAGGTAGTAGTAAAGTTGCTTGCCACCTGCGTTATTTTGACCGGTTTGCGGATTAACGTAATAGTCGTTGACCTTCTCTCCGTCCATTTCGTTAGGCGTGTAGATCGCACCTTTATCACGGATGTCTTGCTCCGTGCCACCACCCGCATCAGAATTAGTCGTGACACTCTTATTGACTGCAACGTCCGGGTTAAAGAGCTTGATGTCCCCACTGGCATTGGCCAGCCACGTTGAGGTCGCCTGCGAGCCAGTTCCGCGAACAAACTTAAATGTGTGACCAGTCAGGTTGAAAGCGACGGCACCATACTCAAACCGGTCGCCAGTGATGTTATCGCCCCACTCGTCGTCTTCTAAGTTGTTAGGATTGTCCCAGTTGCCCCAGTAACGAGCCGTGTACCCCGTGACATCGCCTGCGCCTGCCTTATCGGCTTCGACCCAGGTGTTAGGCGGAGTCCCATTACGCCACGAATTAACGGAAGTTTTACTGTTGCTCGGCCCAAGCCGGGTTGCGTTAAACGCGGTGTTTTTTACCCAGTCGGTCTTAACAACACTCGCCGTCAAGCCTTGCATTGAACCAGCGAATTCCCCTGGGTTAAGTGACGTGAACGTCAGTTGAGGACTGCCAGTCGCGTTTTCGGAAGTGACAAAGTTGATCAAGCGGCTCGGATCGTTCGCCTGGAAGAACTGAACCTCCCAGTCCAGGGCAAAGATATTCGCGATCGAGATCCCTGAGTAGAAGTTACTAGAAAAATCGATTCCCATCGGATTAGGGTAATTCCATTCGAGGTTGTTCTGGCGCCGTTGGATATTGTTTACCGTCACATACGCGCCAATGTCGACCGGATTGAGATTTGTATCCAGAACTTGGCCGACGTTGCTGTAATAAACGCGAATTTCGAATTTTGTCGGTGGGTTAGTACGCGAGAAAATCACTGCGGCTGAAGTGCCAGTCGTGTAATCAGTCGAGACCTTTTTTTCCATGTCTTCCCGCGAACCATACTTGCCACGGCCAGCCTGACTGTTCACGCTTTTGTCGTAGTAATTAACACCTTGACTATTGTTGAGAGGTATTTCTACGCCGTCAGAATAGGCGGCTACCCGGAAGTTCTGGGCCTGAACCGAGCTACTGAGCATCAGGTTAACGGCATTGAGATCTGCGCCGCCGCCTGGCTTGGTAATATTGCCGATCGCTTTTGTTTCTGGCAATACTGCCGCCAGTTCTTCGGCTGCTTCGGCCTCGTCTTCAGTCGCTTCTGCTTCTGGCGCTTCCGGAGCAGCTTCTTCAACTGCCGGGGCTTCCGGCAGTGCCACTTCGTGCGGGCCGGCCTGATCCTCGTTCAGGATATCAGCTTGAACATCCGCATCAGGGTCGGCGTCGGCGTCAGGGTCGGCATCCCCTGCCGCGGCTGCTTCATCGCCAGCGGTGTGAACCGCAACGCCCGCAGGCATCTGGGCGGTTCGGCCGCCTTTTTGGTTAGCCTGGACAGCGACGAAGATCTTGCGCACGTCCTTGCGGGTCGTATATTTCAACGTGCCCTTAGCCGTTTGACTATAGTCTTTTTCAATTTGCCATTGTTCCGCCGGGGTCGTGGCCTGGGTCGCTTGAACCAGATCATTCTCCTGCGGTGCGAGCTGATCGTTGCCCGCCTCATCGGTGCTGACCCGCAGCTTTAATGCGCGCAGGTCAGTGGTGTGATAGCGCTGATAGTTCAGCGTCCAGGTGATCTCATCGCCTGTCTCCTCGCCGCTGACCGTCACCCGCTGCTGCTCATCATCCAGGATGACGTGTTCTTCGGGCGGAGCGACCGCATTGACGTTCACTCCGCTCAGGCTGGCGGCCTGAGTCAAGAGCAACACCAGCACCATGAGGCCGTGCATGATAGTTTTTTTCATGTGGTTCCTCCTTAACGTGTGATCCCTACCTCAGCGAGACACGCTAACCGTCGTCATAGTACGGTTTAAAAAAACGCATACATTCCCCTCCAAACTTATGAATACGGTTATTTTTTACCTATTTAAAGCCTAGCATGTTGCCTCACTCACAAGAAAATCAGACATTTGTTATTTATATAATTATGTAAAGAAAAAGCCCGGACCCCTTTGATAAGAGAATGCGGGCTTTTTGGCAATTGATGATAACGTCTAGCTACTTGATGATTTTCTCAATTTCCGTCAATTCATCAGGAGTAAAGTCCAGGTGTGAACAAGATCTTAAGTTATCCACTAAGTGATCCGTACTGGTGGTTCCAGTGATCACGCTGGTGACGACCGGATCACGCAGCAGCCAGGCCAGCGCCATCTGGGCCAGTGTCTGGTCGCGGCCTTTTGCCAGCTCGTTGAGCGCATTGATCTTGGTGACGACAGCGGCCCGCCCATTGGCAAACGTGGCCTCGTTCGTCGGGTGGATCTTGAAGGTCTCCGGAATGCCGCCGAGGTAGCGGTCAGAGAGCAGCCCCTCCGAAAGCGGGCCGTACGCCACCAGACCGGCCCCGGCGTCGCGCAGCACATTAAGCAGCCCGCTGGTTTCGACGCTGCGGTTAAACATGTTGTAGCTCATCTGGTCGACCACAAACGGGGTGCCGAGGTCCTGGAAAAGAATGAACAATACAAAAAGGCCTGCATCCCTGATTTAACAGGAATACAGGCCGATAGTTAACCTAGTGAATCTTATCTGTTAGCTAATGATCTTATCGATTGTCGCCAACTCATCCGCCGTAAAGTCCAGGTGTGAACAAGCTTTCAGGTTATCCTCGAGGTGCGCCACGCTAGTCGTGCCAATGATCACACTCGTGACGACCGTATCCCGCAGCAGCCAGGCCAGCGCCATCTGTGCCAGCGTCTGGTCGCGTCCCGCGGCCAGGTCGTTCAAGGCATTAAGCTTGGTGACCACCGAAGCGCGGCCGGCGGCAAAGGTCGCCTCGTTGGTGGGGTGGATCTTGAACGTCTCCGGAATCCCCGTCAGGTACCGATCGGAAAGCAGGCCCTCAGACAGTGGCCCATAAGCAACCAGCCCTGCCCCGGCATCACGCAGCACGTCCAGCAGGCCGGTGGTTTCGACACTGCGGTTGAACATGTTGTAGCTCATCTGGTCGACCACAAACGGCGTGCCCAAGTCCTGGAACAAGCGGATTGCACGCTTAGCCTGCGGCGTGTCATAGTTCGAGACCCCGATGTACAGCGCCTTGCCCTGCCGCACGACGTCATCCAGCGCCCGCACGGTTTCGGCCACATCCACAGTGTCGTCGAAGCGGTGCGCGTAAAATAAATCGACGTAATCTAACTGCAGGCGCTGTAGCGAGTCGTCGATGCCTTGCAGCACCGCCTTGCGCGAGGTGCCCGTGCCGTAGGGGCCGGGATGGATCTCGTAGCCGACTTTGGTGGAAATCACCAACTCGTCGCGATACGGTTTCAGCTCATTGCCGAGGATCTGGCCCAGTAAGCTTTCGCTGGAGCCAAAGTCCCCGTCGCCGTAGTGGTTGGCCACATCAAAGTGGAACACCCCGCGGTCAAAAGCAGCCAGGATGACCTCCCGGCGCGCTGCGAGTGGGTCCGCTGAGCCGAAGTGCTGCCAGAGCCCCAGCGAGATCGCCGGCAGCATCAGGCCGCTTTTCCCGGCATGCCGCACTGGCACGTTCGCGTAACGATTTTCGTCTGCGTGATACATGTGATCACTCTCCTTTAGTTTGCCTTAACGGTACCACGAAGCCGGCCAAAAGCATAAGAAAAGCGCCGCTGGGTGCGGCACTCACAGCTTGAAGTAATCAGCCAAAAAGTTAGCCAGGCCGTCCTCGGTGTTGGGGCCGGTTTCGTACTTGGCGGCCGCCTTAACGGCTGGCACCGCGTTACCCATCGCGACCGAGATGCCGGCACTTTGCAGCATCCCGATGTCATTTTGCCCGTCGCCAAACGCAATGGTGTGATCTGCCGGAATGGCGAGCTTTTCCTGGAGTTCGGCGACCGCGTTGGCCTTGTCGACGTGCTTAGGAATCAGCTCGATGTTGTTGGTGAAACTGGCTGACAGGTGCAGCAGGTCTTGTTGGGCGAGTTCGGCTCGGACCGCGGCTAGCTCACCATGGTCGTGCAGTGAAAACACATTGCCGTTGATGATCTCACCGGCGTGCGCCACCAGGGCGGAAACGTCAGGCAGCTGTGTGACCGCCATGGCCAGATCTTTGGGCGCAAAAGAATACATGTACTGCTTCAGCACGGGATCAGGGTCACTGACGTAGTACACGGCATCGTCGGTGTAGTAGACACCGGTCAGTCCGTGCTTGGTCGTGGCGGCCTCAATAGCGGCCAAGGCTTTGGCTCCCAGCAGATGGTGAACCCGACCGCCTGGGGCGTCGTAGGAGGCACCGTTAGAGGCGATGATCTCGGCCCGCGGCCCGATTTGCTTGGCCATGTTTTCGGCCAGCGCGTGCATGCGCCCGGTGGCCAGGTAGAACTGGTGGCCGCGGTCCAGCAGCTGATTGATCACCGCGCTGGTGCGCGCGGTGATGGTGGTGTTGTCGATGGCCAGGGTACCGTCGACGTCTGAAACGATCAAATATGGGGTCATGCTCTCGCCTCCCAAAGAATATCAGGTTATTATACAGGAACCCCGCGCATCAAAAAAGCAGTGATCACTCACTGCTGCAATGGATTAACGACCTTGCGGGGCCTTTGCAATCGTCTTGTCGTACCATTCCGACCATGGCTGTGCGGGCTTCCCGTTGGCGTTAAACTTCGCCTTCACGGTCGTCAGCAAGGCGGCAAAGTTGTCGCTGCGGTCACGAACCAGGCCATCATGCAACTCGTCCGGCAGAAATGAGTCGTTGACCAGCAGCCACTGGTTAATATCGGCAATGTGTCCGGTCAAGTCGATCTGCGCCAAAGCGTCTAGCCCCTCGTGCTGGTACTGATCAATGTAAAACGTGGCAAAATCCGAGATCGCCGTGTGTTTTGCGGCATCGCTCAGATCCTTGAACAAAAGTGTGGTCTCAGCCAAAAATCGTCATCCCTTCTCGTTTTCTTTCCTCTATACGATAAGCCTTCTACAGGCTTTTTGGCAAATCATTCTGGTTCGAGAAAAGTTAAGCAATATCTATTGCTTTCACCCTAGTGATGCGTTAGTATCCTTCCTATCCGTTAAGGAATAGAGCGAAAGGAACTGAAAGTCATGAAGAGAGAAGAAATCCTGCTCGGCGATACCGTGAGAGCCAAAGTCAAGGAAGATATGGCGCACGTCTTCACTGGCACCGTGCAGAAAAAGTACGAAAACTCAGCACTGCTCAACATCACCGACTATGATCCCAGCGACAAGCAAAACGCCGCCGAACTCAACTTCAAAATTGTCATCAACTTCAAAGCCGTCACCAAAAACCTCGGCGGCGGCCATCCCGATCCCGAGCCAGAACCGGAAGACCAGCCGGCTCGCAACGCCAAAAAGTAAAAACCCTAGCGCCTGAAATCAGGCGCTTTTTTGATGCCGCAAGCCGCGCTCCAGCACGGTGCCGACCACCAGGCCCAGGACGGCCGGCACGACCCAGCCGAGGCCGTAAGCAAACCCCGGCAGAAAGTGACCGAGCCGCAGCAACTGGGCGATCCAGCCATGGTGCAGACCAGTGGGCAGCGCGTTGAGGCCATCGAGCAGCGCCGGCACCAGGGTGAATAACGTCACCGTGCCAAACAAGCCGCGCGCGTGGCCCAGCCACGGCGTCAGCAGGCTGAGCAAGATCAGCGTGATCGCCAGCGGGTACAGGAAGTACATCACCGGGGTGGCCACGCTGAGAATGGCATCGAGCCCAAAATTCGCAAACAGCAGCGCGGCCCCAGAGGCCAAACTGATCAGCGTGAAGTAGGAGATTTTCGGAAACAGCTCGTGCAGCGCATCGCCGAACGCGGAGATCAACCCGATCGCCGTTTTCAGGCAGGCCAAGATCACAATCGCCGCCAGCAGCATCGCCCCCACCGGCCCAAAGTAGGCCCGTGCGACGTTCGCCAGAATCGGTCCACCGTTGCTGGCCCGGGCAAAGACACCTAACGAATCGCGGCCTAGCAGTGCCAAGAGCGCGTATAAGATGCCCATCAACACGACGGCCAGCGCCCCGGCTTTAATTGTGTTACCGGCAATGGCCGTGGGCTTGGTGACGCCCAGGTCCTTGAGCGCATCGACGACGATGATGCCAAAAGCCAAGGCGGCCAGCGCGTCCATGGTCGAATACCCGGCGGTGAAGCCAGTGAGCAGCGGCTGGCTGCGGTAGACCCCAGCAGGAGCGCCGCCTTGGCCCAGCGGATGAACCACGACGGCGACCAGCAAAATGCCCAGCACGATCAGAAATGCCGGCGTCAAGATTTTCCCGACATAATCCATGATCTTGCTCGGCCGGCGGGCAAACCACCACGCCAACCCGAAGAACAGCACCGAGTAAACCAACATTCCCAGCGTCTGATGGCCGCGGCCAACCACATCGGCCAATCCAATCTCGTAGGAAATCGGCGCCAGGCGCGGCAGTGCGAACGCCGGTCCAATGCAGAGATACAGCACCAGCGTGAACCAAAAGGCGTAATGTCGGTTCACCTGCTTGGCCAGCTCGTAGACGCCGTCGGTTTTGGTGATGCCGATTGCCGCCACTCCGAGCAGCGGCAGCCCGACGCCGGACAGCAAGAAGCCCAGCAGTGCTGGTCCCAGGTGGCTGCCGGCCTGCTGACCCACAAACACCGGAAAAATCAGATTGCCGGCGCCAAAAAAGAGCCCAAACAGCATCGAGCCGATGACAAGTTGTTCCCGTTTCGTCAGTTGATGTGAGGCCATGGCTCCTCCTTAGGCGGCAAGGTGAAGGTACGACTGCAAAAAGCGGGCGACCCCGTCATGCGCATTGTCAGCCGGGGTAACCGCATTGGCCGCGGCCAGAACCTCCTGGCGGGCATTTTGCATGGCCACGCCGACTCCGGCGTATTCGATCATATCCAGGTCGTTGAGGTCATCCCCGAACGCAAGAATATCCGGTTGCGCGATGCCGTAAGCGCCGGCGACGTAAGCCACAGCGCGCGACTTGGAGGCGTGCGCCGTTGTGATCTCAAGTGCCGTGTGCTCACCGCTCCACGCGCCCCAGGTCTTGGCGACCAGCTGCGGGAAGCGCTGGTGGACGGCGGTAGTCAGCGGCGCCAGCAGGTCGCCGTCGACAAACAGGGTCACCGAAATTGGGGCCTGGGTCAAGCCGACCTGATCAAACAGGTGGGCCGGATGTGGCAGGTCGGGCAGGAAGGGAATGTTGGTGTACGGGTGGTCGGCGCGCAGCAGCTGCTTGCCTTCCGCCACCATCACGCGAATGTCAAAATCCTGGCGCAGGTCCAGCAGCTGCAACGCCGTGGCGATTGGAATGGTCGCCTGCAGCTCGCGGTCCCACTGCTGGTGCGGCTTTTGAATCAAGCCGCCGTTAAAATTGATCATGGGCCCGGTCAGGCCGATTTGATCGTAAAAATTTTCGGTGATCGAATCCGGCCGGCCGGTGGTGATGACCACCAGGTGGCCGGCAGCGATGGCCGCCCGCAGCGTCTTAATGGTTTCAGCACTCAGCTGGCTGTCCTGGTTCAGGGTCGTGCCATCCAGGTCTAAGGCAATCAATTTTTGGTTCATAAGCGTTCCTCCTACTCTTGGTTCGGATCAGTACACGGCGCCGGGATAGAAATTGGCGGTCAGGCTGGAGAAGTCGTAAGTGGCCATCTCGGACAGCCGCATCACAATATCGGCGGCACCCCAGGCCATCAGATTGATGGGCTCGCCAAACTGCGCGTCGGGAACGATGAGCACCACCGGCTTGCCAAGCGCGTGCGCGTACCCGATCTCCACGCCGCAGCCGACGTCTTCCGCCTTGGGCAGATAAACGGCCGCCACGAGGTCGGTTTGCTTGATGCCCAGCAGGTCGCCCTTATAGGTGGCCGTGGCCCATTCCGGGTCCTTCAGGTACTCAGGGTGCTGGCCCACGTCCAAGTTTTTGTACGGGTGGGCCAGCGGGATGTATGACTGATCAGCCGCCAGGGTCGGGTTTTGGGTCATGGCGGCTAAGGCCTGGTCGTAGGCTTGTTTTTGCGCCGGCGTGAACCAGCCGGCGGCAAAGTAGATGCTTTTGGGATTGGTCAATGGGTTCTCCTTCTTGCTTGAAGCCCACCAGCACGTATAATGATTGCTGGAGGTGGCAGACATCAACATTCAACTGTACACAGACGGCGGCAACCGCAACACAGGCAACGTCAAGGGCGGCTCCGTGCGGCCGACGGACAAAAGCGCGTGGGCCGCGCTGCTGATTTACGGGGCGCATAAGAAAATGCTTTCCGGCGCGGATTACGGTCGCACCAACAACTACATGGAGATCACCGCGGTCATCGAAGGCCTCAAGGCGATCACCAAGCCGAACTACCAGGTCGATGTCTATTCCGACTCCGCCTATGTCATCAACACGATGAACGAGCGCTGGTGGGTCAAGTGGCAGCAAAACGGCTGGCAGAAAAAAGGCAAGCCGGTCATCAACAAAGAATTGTGGCAGGCGCTGTTGGCGCAAGTCGACCGCTTCGCCGAACCGCCGGTGTTTCACAAGGTCAAGGGCCACGCGACCAACCAGCACAACAACGAGGTCGACGCGGCGCTCAATGCCGCCATGGACAAGCTACCGGCCCGCGGGCATTAAGTTATCCGGATACGTCTTTTGAACGAACTGCGCGATCACCGTCAGCATGTGCTCCACTGACGGTGATTTTTGCGTGGTCGGATTCGTGACGAGACACAAAGTCCGGGCGAAGGGCTCGGAAAACGGCCAAACGTTGACATCACCGGTCAGCTTCTGCAAGGCCAGCTCAGGCAGCACGCCAAAGCCCAGTCCCGCCTCGACCATCGACAGAATCGACTGGTCATCGATCGAGTAATTCAGCGAGTTAGTCGACACCTGATAGCGGTCCAGGGCCGCCTTGGTGTCGCGGTCGTAGTCGCCTTGCTGCAGGATGAAGGTCTGCTTATTCATGTCGGCATCGGTCATCGTCTTGCCGTTTTTCGGCGTAAAGTCGCGCGGCGTGATGCAGTAAATCGGGTCCTTGAGCAGCGGCACGACCACCAGCGACGACTCCACCGGCAGCAGTGAAAAACCGATGTCGAGCGTGCCGGTGCGCACCTGCTCGCCGATTTCGTTGAAGCCGCCTTGCATCACCGACACGTCAACCTTCGGCGTTTCGGCCTTGAATTGGCGAATCACCGGCGGCAGCCAGTTGGTCGACACTGAGGAAAAAGCCCCCAGCCGAACGCGGCCGGTGTTTTGGCCGTTGATGTTGTCTGCAATCTGGGTGAGCTGATCCTCAAGGTTCAAGATGGCCTGCACCGTCGGCAGCACCTGCCGGCCGTCCGGGGTCAGCTCAACGCCAGTGCGATTACGAATGAACAGTGGAAAGCCAAGGGCGGTTTCCAGCTGCGAGACGCTGTGGCTGATCGCGCTGGGCGTGACATTGAGCGCCGCGGCGGCGCGGATAAAGGTTTTCTCCGTGACCACGGCGCGAAAAACTTGGTAACTGAAGTTGGACATGGCGGCTCCTCACGTGATGAATTTTCACAGTAAATCATGTTATGTGAATAATCATACGCCTGTCCGGGCGGCGGTCAAGCCCTCGTGTCATGCAAAAACGCCTCGCTTGCCAGCGAGGCGTTACCAGTTAGCCCAAGTACCCAATGACCATTGCACCGATCAGGATGACCAGCACCACCGTGGTGATCCAGGTGTACAGGCGGTCTTTTTCCTTGATGAAGGCGTAAATGGAGACGACGACCCGCAGGACCGGGGTCAGGATCAACAGAAACAACCCCAGCATCAGCACCGCGTATGGTTTCAGCGCGATCACTCCTTGCAGGATGGCCGCTGGGCGGCTTGGGTGCGCGCCGGCTGGATAACCGCCGGTGCCTTCAATCAGGAACATCAGAAGGCCAATCCCGATCACGGTCGCGGCGACGATCACGCCGATGCGCAGGATCTTGCCGATGATCAGCTCAATGTCTTTGGTTTCGGTTTCGATTTTCTGGTTCATCCGATGTTCACCCCGAATCCTTTAAGCAGCATCTGCAGGCCCATGTAGCCAATCGCCGGAATGAAGATCCAGCGCAGCACCTTGGTCGGCATGATCTGCATCAGCCGGGTGCCGAGCGTGGCGCCAATCAGGATACCGATTGCCAGCGGCGCGGCAATTTGCGGCTGCAGCGAGCCGTTGAAAAAGTACACGGTCGCACTGGCGGCAGCGGTGACCCCCATCATCAGGTTTGACGTGGCAGTCGACGGCTTCAGCGGCATTTTCATGATGGTGTCCATTGCCAGGACCTTGAAGGCCCCAGACCCGATGCCCAGCAAACCAGATGCCAGCCCGGCACCGAACATCATGGCAAACCCGCCTGGGACATTCGTGACCTGGTACTCAACGCGTTGACCGGTGCTTTTGTCGAAGTACTCGCCGTTCAGATTCAATTTTTCGGCCGCCTTGTCCGGCACCGGCGCCTTGATGTTTTCCGGCTTCATCAGCATCTTGCGGATCATGTTGTAAACCGAAAACAGCAGCAGCGCCCCGAACAGGAAGTACAGGATGTTGGCGTTGAACAACCCGGTTAAAATCGCGCCGAGCACCGCGCCAACCGTGGTCGCAATTTCCAAAAACATCGCGACGCGCAGGTTGAGCATGTCGTCCTTGAGGTACGCGATGGTGGCGCCGCTGGAGGTGGCGATGACCGCGACAATGCTGGCGGCGATCGCGTACTGGATCGGCAGACCCATCATCAACGTCAACACCGGCGTGATGATGATGCCGCCGCCCAGCCCCAGCAAGGCGCCCAGGATGCCAGCCATCAGGCCAACGCCGGCGAGCAAAAGTGCTTGACCCACCATCGGCTAGTCCTCCTTTTTGCGGCTAGTCGTGCTGCGCTTTTTGGCCGCGGGCTTGCGCGTCGTGCGCTTGCGGGTCGCCGGCTTCTTGGCCGCCGTGCGCCGCGTGGTGGTTTTGCGGGTGGTCTTGGCGCGGCTCGCCGGGACTTCCTTGACGATTGGCTTTGGCGCCTCACGGGTCGTCTTGATGACGGCCAGCTTTTCGTGGACCTCGGCCGCAACCGCCGCCATGTTGGCCCGCTTATCGGCGAGGTAGGCGTCCGCCGTCGCGATCTCATCGATGCGGAGACCAGACGCGTTGACGTATGGCGACACCACGATCAGGTTGAGGTCGATTGGCGTTTCTTTGTCCGCATCGAGGAAGTTGGTGACCTTCTTGCTGTCCTCAAACGGCAGGTTGATGATGCCGGTTTCGATCCGAACATAGGTGGGCTCATCCCCTGCAATCGTCAGCTGCGCCGAAATGAGCTTGCCGGTTGAAAGCGCCTGGTCCACGTCGTTAAACACCGGCGCCAGGGCCTTTTCGATATCGGACGTCGCCGCTGCCTCGGTGATTGGATAATTGGTCTGCTCGAAGTTTTCCGCTTCAATGGCTTCCTGAAAAGCCTTCACGTTGATTTCCATGTTTATCCCTCTTTACTTATTCTTTGGCCATCATATCCTATGTAAGCGGCTCGGTTCAAGCCGGCTTCCCTTTTCAAGCCCGAACATCCGTTTTATACTGGAAGGAAAAGCCGGCGCGACGAGTTTCACTGCGCCGGTTAAAATTGCTTAAGAAAGGAGCGTTCTCATGGCAGACAACCGCATTGGCGTGCGCGAGCTCGTCGAACTCACCGTCCGCACCGGTGACCTGGACCCGGTCACCACCAATTCCAATAACACCGCCATGCTGGGCGCTTCGATCCACCGCCGCCTGCAGGCCGCCCATGACGGCAACTATGAAAAGGAAGTCTACCTGGCCCAGACGGTCACGGTCAACGGTGTGGCCTACACCATCGACGGACGCGCAGACGGCGTGGACACCAGCAAGAAGCGTACCGTGGTCGAGGAGATCAAAACCTCAGCGCGCGACTGGGCCGACGTCACCCAAAACACCAAGGACCGCTACTGGGCGCAGGCCCGGGTCTACGGCCATTTTCTGTGCGACGAGCGGGACTTGGCCGAAGTCGAGCTGGATCTGATCTACTACCAAACCACCACCGACCAAATCACGCGCTTCACCGAGGTCAAAACCGCGGCTGAGCTCGCCGATGATTTTCAGGACCTGCTGAACGATTTTGGTGACTGGCTGAAAATGCGCAGCGACATTGTCGTCCGCCGCGACGCCAGCATTGAGCCGCTGCCGTTTCCCTTCCCGGTGTACCGCAAAGGGCAGCGCGAACTGGCCGCGGCGGTGTATCGCACCGTCGCCAATTCGACGCGGCTGTTTGTCGAGGCCCCGACCGGCACCGGCAAAACCATTTCGACGCTGTTTCCGGTGATCAAGGCGATGGGCGCCGGGCTCATCCAGCGCACCTTCTACCTGACCGCCAAGCAAAGCACTAGGCACGTGGCCGAAGAGGCGATGGCGCTGATGACCAAACACGGCCTGCACGCCAAAAGCATCACGCTGACGGCCAAGGACACCATCACCTTTGCCGACGAGCCCGACGACCCCAGCATCAACCCCTACATGCTCGGCTACTACGACCGCCTCAAGCCGGCGCTGAAAGATCTGTTGGGCCACGAGGACGCCATCACGCGGCCGGTGATCGAGCAGTACGCCAAGAAGCACACGCTGGACCCCTTCGAGTTTTCGCTGGACGTCAGCCTGTTTTGCGATGTCATCATCTGCGACTACAACTACCTGTTCGACCCGGCGGTGTTCCTGCAGCGCTTCTTTGCCGAGCCGGACACCGGCAACTTCTTCCTGATCGACGAGGCGCACAACCTGGTGGCAAGGGCGCGGGAAATGTACAGCGCCGAGCTGCTCGACACCGATTTTGCCACGTTACGGTCTGCAATCGATAAGCAAAAGGGCAAGGGTCTGCCGCCAGTCAAAGGCGCCTTGTCCAAGGTCCTGACCGCCTTTGACGCCGTGCGCCTGACAGTCAATGACCAGCCGCTGACGTTTCAAAAACCACAGCTCGACGACTTCATCGCGCAGCTGACCGGCTTCACCAGCGCCGTGCACGACTGGCTGGGCCAGGACCCCGACACGCGTGACCAGGCCGTCGTCGATCAGGTGCTGCCAGTGTTCTTCAGCGCCACCAGCTACCTGCGCATCGCTGATTACTACAACGACGCCTACGAAACGGAAATTGAAAACGCGGCCGGGGCCATCCACCTCAAGGAGCTGTGCCTGGATCCCAGCCAGTTCATCTCGGACTGTCTGGACAAAGGCCGCGGCGCCGTGCTATTTTCAGCGACCCTGTCGCCTTTGCCCTACTATCAGGACATTCTCGGCGGCCGCGACCAGTCGCTGGCCTACCGCCTACCGTCGCCGTTTCCCCAGGAAAACCTCAAGGTGTTGGTCACCAATTTTATCACCCCGACTTATCGCAATCGCGAGTCCAGCCTGCCGGCGCTGATCGCCAGCCTCACTATGATGGTCAGCACCAAAGCTGGGCACTACCTGATCTTCCTACCGTCGCACAGCTACCTGACCACCGTCGCCGACGCCTTCAAGGCTGCCAACCCGGACTTGGCCACCGTCGTGCAAGGCGGCAGCATGACCAGCGACGAACGCACCACGTTTCTGGCCCGGTTTCGCGATGACCCCAGTCCCGTGGTCGGTTTTGCCGTGCTCGGCGGGATTTTCAGCGAAGGCATCGACCTGGGCGGCGTCCAGTTGATCGGCGTCGCCATTGTCACCGTCGGCCTGCCCGGCCTGAACGCAGAAACCGACCGCCTGCGTGCGTATTTTGACGCGCAGGGCCAGGACGGGTTTGCCTACGCCTACCAGCTGCCCGGCTTCAACAATGTCCTGCAGGCCGGCGGGCGGGTCATCCGCGGGGCCAAGGACGTCGGCGTCGTGCTGCTGGCCGACAGCCGCTTCGCCGGGCCGCGATACGCGCCGCTGTTTCCGCCGCACTGGACCCATGCCACCGTCGCCACTGACCTTGACGACATGGCCGCGCAACTGACCGACTTTTGGGAGGCTCATCGTGAAAACACCCCTAACGCTTGATTTGGAAAAAACGCTGTACGCCTACTGGGAAGACCTGGGGGCGGTGGCGGTCGAAGAGGTCACCATGCCAGCCGACCGCGGGATCGTCGACACACTGGTCATGCAGCCCGGTGACCCGCTGACCTGGCGGTGCTTCGAGCTGAAGGTGACCAAAAGCGACTTCCACAGCAGCGCCAAACTCAGCTTCATCGGCGACTACAACTATTTTGTGCTGCCGTTAACCCTTTACCAGCAGGTGGCCGATGAGATTCCCGCCGGTATCGGGGTCATGACATACCAAGCCTTTGACCCGGCGGCCATCAAAGCGGCCACGGTGCCGATCACGGTGCCCGGCCAGCTGACCATCAGCCGCCCGCCGCGCCGGCAGGCCCTGCAGGTGCCGCAAACGGCACTCCTCGAGCGCTTCATCGCCAGCCTTAACCGCGAGGTGCAAAAAGCCAAGCAGGTGGACAAAGGCCTTTCGCACTTTTCCGACGAGCAGCTGCTGGCCGAAATCAAGCGGCGCTCGGATCAGTACCGCGTGTACGACCCCGAATCGAACCTTTACGATCGCGTCATGGGCGGGGTCGAAGGCACCGCTGTCAGCACGCTGCAGGCCGAAGTAGACGCACTCGCTGAGGAATTGGCCTTGCTGAGGCAGCCATCATGAACTACTACCCGCTGATTCGTGGACGCCAGTACGATCTGCTGGCCCTGAAAGAGGCCGTCGAAAAAGACGCCCTTTCGCCGCACGTGCTGCCGGTGATTGAACCGGTCAAAGACCTGCCGGCCCTGACTGCCGTGGCCAAGGCCTTCACCGCCCGAAAACATCTCCTGTTTGTCGTGCAAAACCCGCAGGTCGGCCGCTACGGCCTCCTAGCCAGCCCGGTCCACCGCGCTGGGCTATCGCCTTGGGTTCGGTCCGCGCGGTATTTTGACGGCCAGGCAGGCGCCTTGATCATCGCCGAGACCCTGGCGCAGGTGGTGGCCCTGCCAAAAGGCCAAGCCAGCCTGATTCCTGCAGGCGCCCGGTTTCGCCGCCTGCACCTGAAACATGCGGCGTACTTGGAAGACCACACCCCCACGCGCGAGCGCACCGAAAACTACCGCCTGGTCCAGCGTGAATTTTATCAGTACCCTCAACAGACTTTGCCTGGCAGCGGCTTTGCCGATTACCCGCTCGCGACGCGGCACTACGACGAACGCGGGTACCCGCAGCGGGCGCTGTCCCTGCACCTACTATTTGAGCAGCACGAGCAGCTGTGGGTGCAGCATTTCACCTCAGTGAACAATGAGGACTTTAGCCGCCCCCAGGACAAATTTTTCGAGGCGGCCGCCCCACTGCCGGCGTGGCTGGCCGCACACCCCAAAGCGGCCACGCCAGCCCTGCGTGAGCTGATCGAGCTGGCCGCGGCCCGTCATTTTCCCGGTGCCGGAGTGTTGCGCAAGTTGCAGCTGCGGCATTTTCTCAGTGTGATGGGCCACTACCTCGACACCTCATTCTAACCACCAAAAAAGCGTCCATCTCTTTGATTAGATGGACGCTTATTGATTGTCGAAATTGGTTTTAGAACGCCACGCGAACCGCGAAGCTTGGGTTGAAGTACTGGGAAATCGTCCCAATTTGGACCGGGACGCCTGGCTTGACTGCATTGATGTACTGGTTGTTACCAATGGCCAGTGCGACGTGGTAAGGAGTCCCATTAGTGGCCCAGAAAATCAAATCGCCAGCCTGGACCTGACTCATGGAGATCCGTGTCCCATTGTTTTGCTGGGTCCCGGTGTAACCGCCAAGCGTAATGCCCAGCGCATTCTTGAATGTGTAGTACATGAGGCCAGAGCAATCGAAGCTATTCGGCCCTTTGGAGCCCCATAAGTAAGGTTTGCCAATCTCCGCACGCGCAGTGGAAATCAGACGCTGAACCTTGGCTGCCCGGCTAAGGGTCGCCGTGGCTGCTGGCGCTGGCGTCGCGGTGGCCGGCTTGCTTGCCGTGGCCGTCGCGGTCGCAGGCTTAGCTACTGGTGCAGGGGTGGCCGCAGGATCAGCTGGTGCTGCAGGTGTGGCAGTTGCCGCAGGAGCGGCTGTTGCTGCAGGAGCAGCAACCGTGCCAGTGGTAACCGTGTTAGCTGGCACATAACCGCCAGAAGTCAGCTGGTACCATGTGGCACCGCCGGCAGTAACTTTGCCGTTGGCCGTGACCTTTTGGCCATTGCTCAGGTACTTGCCAGAAGCGGTCGTGAAGCTAGGGGCATTCCATACCGTCACCGCACCAGCGTAGTTGACCGTCAGGTTGAAGCTGCCAGCAGTGACTGCTGGGGTGACGGCCTGGGGAGCACTGGTTGCAACCGTCGTCCCAGTGCTTGCAGCAGGCGCAGCACTAGAGGCTGCAGGTGCTGCAGAAGAAGCAGCCGGTGCGGCGCTTGAAGCGGCTGGTGCAGCGGCACTAGCGACTGGCGCAGCAGAAGCAGCGGGTGCTGGCGTTGCCGCCGGCGCCGCCACTGTCCCATTTTCAGAGGTAAAGCGTGCCGGAACGTAACCGCCAGAACTCAGGCGGTACCATGTTTCACCATTGCTGGTGGTCTTGGCAACCGCTGTGACCTGTTGGCCAGCAGTCAAATAACGGCCAGTCGCCGTCTGGTAGTGAGTCGAAGCCCAAACCGTCGTCGCACCGCCTTCGTAAGTCACTGTCAGCGTGTACGACCCCACCTCGGTGTCGCTGGCGGAATTTGAACTGGTTGCCTGATCGGCTGCTGCGTTGGCGTTGGCAGTCTGGCCATCATCGGCCTGCAGATAAATAGCCGGGATCCATTCGTTAGCGCCAATCTGATACCAGATTGCCCCGTTAACGACCTTGGAGCCCTGAATTGCAATGCGCTGGTTGAACAGGACGTAGCGCTTGACCTGGTTAAAGGCCGGCGTCTGCCAAACAGTTGTTGCACCCTGTTGGTAAGTCACTGTACCGGTAGTTGCCGCGCTGACCTGATTCGGTGCAGACACCAGCGCTGCTAGTCCCGCAACCCCCGCGAGACCAGCGGTCAGTGCAATTGCCTTAGTCGATTTTCCCATACGTAAGTGCCTCCAATTTCAACATCACATTTACTGATTAAAAAAGCTGTTTTAAGATTTCTTAACGATTAGTTTCAGCTTAGCACCATGCCTCGGTGTTTTCACCGAATGGGCGTTCGTTTTTGTCCAAATTGACGTGGCCAAAGGCGATAAGGCCCGTGAGCAAGCGGCCTCAGCTGTCCAAGCACGTTATTTTTCATTTATGTTACAAACTGCACACAGTCTGCAACGCCAGACGGATCATATCGTCGAAGCTGGTTTGACGCTCTTGGGCAGTCGTTTCCTCACCGGTCACCAGGTGGTTGGACACCGTAAGAATAGCCAGCGCCCGCCGATGGTACTTGGCTGCCAGCAGATACAGCGCCGGCGTCTCCATTTCCGTGGCGAGGACCCCGTAGTCAATCAGCTTCTGCCGGTCCATCTCATCGTTGTAGAAGCGGTCCTCACCCAGCACGTTGCCGACGTGGCAGCGCAGGTTTGTCTCACGCGCCAACTTGGCCGCCGTTTCCAGCAGACCGAAGTCAGCGAGCGGCGCAAAGTAGAGCCCGGCCCCGAACGTGTTCAAAATAATCGACGAATCAGTGGTTGCGCCTTGTGCCAGCACCAGGTCGCGGACCTTGACCTGCGGGGCAAGGCCCCCGGTGGTGCCGACGCGGATCAGCGTTTTGACGCCGTAATCCTTCATTAACTCGGTCGCGTAGATTGAGATCGATGGGATCCCCATGCCGGTCGCCTGAACGGACACCCGCCGGCCCTGGTACGTGCCGGTGTAACCGAACGCGTTGCGCACGGTGTTGTACAGCACCGGGTCGTCCAGGTAGGTTTCGGCAATGTACTTGGCGCGCAGCGGATCCCCTGGCAGCAAAACCACGTCGGCAATCGCGTCTTTTGGCGCATCAATGTGTGTGCTCATGATTGTCCTCCATTCGAGCTATTTCAGTTCAGCCAAAAATGAGTGCCCAACGCCGGTGCCTTGAACGCCAAAGTTGTCCAGAATCGTCGCGCCCATGTCGGCAAACGGTGAGCGAATCCCGAGGCTGCCACCGCCTGGCAGGGACTTGCTGTATACGACCAGCGGCACATACTCGCGGGTGTGGTCGGTGCCGCGGAACGTGGGGTCATTGCCGTGGTCCGAGGTGATCATCAGAAGGTCGCTGTCTTGCATCGCCGCCATCAGCTCCCCGAGTTGCTTATCGAAGGCCATCAGCGCCTCGCCATCGCCTTGCGCGTTGCGCCGGTGCCCGTACATGGCGTCAAAGTCGACCAGGTTGGTGAAAATGAAGCCTTCCCGAGCCGATTTGACCTGCTTAATGGTCTGGTTCATACCGTCCTCGTTTGAGACCGTGTGAATGCCATCGTCCAGGCCCTGGCCGGAGAAAATGTCGTTGATCTTACCGACGCCGTACGTCGGGATCCCGGCGGCCTGCAGGCGGTCGAGGTCCGTTGGCGCGTTTGGCATCAGCGCGTAATCGTGGCGGTCCGAAGTGCGCGTGAAATTGTCCGCCTTGTCGCCCACATACGGCCTTGCGATGACCCGGCCGATTTTGTAAGGCTGGTCGGTGGTGATGCTCCGGGCGTACTCGCAGATCTTGTAGAGCTCCTTGAGCGGAATGACCGCGGTGTTAGCGGCAATCTGAAGCACGGAGTCGCCTGACGTGTAAACAATCAGGTCGCCCGTTTTCAGCTGCTCTTCGCCGTACTTTTTGATGACCTCAGTGCCGGAGTATGGCAGGTTGACGATCACCTTGCGGCCGGAAAAGTCCTCGATCTGCTTAATTAGCTTTGCAGGAAACCCTTGCGGGAAAAAGCCGAGCGGCTCGGTGACCGGCAGGCCCATCATTTCCCAGTGGCCATCCATGCTGTCCTTGCCGGCAGAAATCTCGTACATTTTGCCAAAGTAGCCAATGGGCCGCGCGATCGGTTCGACGCCCTTGATCGGCGCGTCTTCGCGAATGTTGCCCAGGCCGAGTTTCTGCCAGTTTGGCAGCGCCCAGTCGCCGTGAAAGAACTCACCGATGTGACCCAGGGTGTCCGACCCCTCATCGTTGAACTTGCCGGCATCCGGCGCGGCGCCGATCCCGATGGAATCCGTGACGATACTGATGACGCGTTTAAATTTTGCCATCAGTCGATCACCCCGGCTTCCTGGAGAATGGTGACCCCGGCGCTGGCGCCGAGGCGGTCCGCCCCGGCCTCGATCAACGCCTTGGCTTCTGCATAGGAGTGAATGCCGCCGGCCGCCTTGACGCCCAGCCGTGTGCCGACCGTTTCGCGCATCAGCGTCACGTCGTGCACGGTGGCGCCGCCGCTGGCAAAACCAGTCGAGGTTTTCACAAAATCGGCCCCGGCCGCTTCGGCCGCCTGGCAGGCCCGAACCTTTTCGTCATCGGAGAGCAGCACGGCCTCAATGATCACCTTAAGCACCGCCGCCTTGGCATGCGCGGCATCAGCCACGGCCTGAATGTCCGCCTTGACCTGATCGTCATGGCCGCCCTTCAATTCGCCAATGTTTAACACCATGTCGACTTCCTTAGCGCCATCGTCAATGGCGTGGTTGGCCTCGTCGACCTTGATGAACGTGGTGTTTGCGCCCAGCGGAAAGCCGATGACCGTGCAGACATTCACGTCGGTGCCGCGCAAGGCGGCCGCCGCCCGCGGGACCCAGTATGGGTTGATGCAGACGCTGGCAAAATGGTACTGCTTGGCCTGCGCGAGAACCGTGTCGATTTGATCCTGCGTGGCGTCCGGCTTGAGCAATGTGTGATCAATGTATTTCGCTAATGGCTTTTCCATGTTTTGCTCCCTCTTTTTAAATGTTCCAAACTAGTTAAATAGTACCATAGAACCGCTTTCTAAAATTGCCAAGAAACGATTCGGCTCGCATAATGTAGGCGACCAAATAGGGGGAAAACGCCATGAGTTGGGCAACGAAACTAGAATCCACGCGCGTGCTGCGCAGCTTGCGTGAGGCCTTAAAGACACTACGGCCGGTGCTGGTCATTGCAGCAGTGACACAGGCATTCAACTTGAGCGTTGTGGTGAAGGACGGCTTTTTTGCCCAGATCTACCATCTGCGCTGGCCGCGCTTTTTGCCGGTGCTGCTCAGTAACTTGACCACCGTGCTGTGGGGCAGTCTGGCCTTGATGGTGGCGGGCCTCATGGTGGCCGAGCTGGGCCACCGGTACCTGGCCTTGGCCGTGATCGGGGTGCTCAGTTTCATGGCACTGGCGACCGCGGATCCGACCCGGACGCTGAGTTGGCCGCACCTGGGTCCCAGCGCGCTGCTGCTGGCGGTAGTGGTCGCACCGCCTGTGGCCTGGCTGTTTGACCACGCTAAAAATGACCACTGGGCCGCGACCTGGCTGATCGGGGTCGTACTGCTGGGCCTGGCCATCGGCGCCGGCGCCAGAGTGCTCGCCAACCACCTGTCCTGGTCGTGGCTGACGCTGCCGGATTTCCTGGTGCTGCCCGCCAATCTTGCGCTGACGTGGCTGGGACTGCCACCACTGCTGGCGCCGCTGACGAACTTTGCAATGAGCCCAGAAGCCGCTGCCAACTTGAACGCTGCGCTGGCCCACCCTAGTTTAAGCACCATCCCGTACCGCTTCACGACCGGCACCATCTTTGCGCCGTTTGCCAACATGGGCGGCACCGGGTCAATGCTGGCGCTCGTGCTCGCGCTTGCGCTAGTCAATCGGCGCGTCGCGGTCCCAGAGCTGGTGACGGCCACCGTCAACCTGCCATTGTTGACGCTGCTTTCAACGCCGGTCATATTAGATCTGCGCATGCTCATCCCCTTTTTTCTGGCGCCGCTTGCCAGCAGTGGCATCGCCGCGCTGGCGCTCTGGCTGCACCTAATGCCGCCAGTGGTTTACCCGGTGCCGCCGAGCACACCAGGGCCGCTTTTCGCTTTTTTGGGCACTAACGGCAACTGGTCTGCCCTGGTTGTCAGTCTGCTGTGCCTGGCCGCGAGTGTCGCGATTTACTACCCGTTTGTCCAGGGCTTAACTCAGGAGGCGAAGGCCGATGCGAAAATGGTTCGTTAAACTGTTGGTGTTCTGCGTCCTCCTGGTGGGCATCGGTTTTCCAGCCTACCGGTGGATGCACACCAGCGTCGAAAACGCCCGCGTCGTCCACCGCTCCCGCATGCGGCCGATTTTTCTGGTGCCAGGCAGCTCGGCTAGCCAGAACCGGTTCAATGCCTTGGTCTCCGCCCTCAACCGCCAAACCATTGGCCACAGCTACGTTAAAATCACCGTGACCGAGTCAGGGCAGCTGAAACAGTCCGGCCGCATCGCCCCCCGCGACCGCCAGCCCTATATCGTGGTCGCGTTTGCCAATAACAAGGACGGCTACCCGAACATTCAGCGCCAGGCGCGCTGGTTCAACATTGCCTTCACCGCCATGGCCAAGAAATACCACTTCGACCGGTTTTCCGCGATCGGCCACAGCAACGGCGGCCTGGTCCTGACCCTGTTTTTGGAGCGGTACATGGACCAGTCTAAGTACACCATGCAGCGCATGATCACCCTGGGCTCGCCGTATAATCTGGAAGAAAGCAAGCCCGCCAACCGCACGCAGATGCTGACGGACATGATTCGGCAGAAAAAGCGCCTGCCGGCTGGTCTGACCGTGTACTCGGTGGCCGGGTCTGAGAACTACACGTCCGACGGCATCGTGCCGCTGGCCTCGGTAGACGCCGGCAAGTACATTTTTCAAAACCAGGTCAAGCATTACACCATGATCACCCTGTCCGGCAGCAACGCTGAGCACAGCGATTTACCCCAAAACCAGGAAACCATTGACCTGATCAAGCAGGACCTGCTGATCAAGAATCAGCGGCCTCAGCTGCGGCCATAACCTTCAATCGCCTCACGCCGGTTTGCAATGAACCGGCGTGAGGCGTTTTTTCGTCCAGCCAGAAAAAAAGTCTGTCCCCATCAGGGAACAGACCTTAATCGAACCTCAATGACACCCTCAGCCGCCCAAGTATGCCGCGCGCACATCATCGTTTGCGAGCAGGGCCTTGCCGGTGCCGGTCATTTTGACCTGGCCGCTGGCCAGCACGTAGCCGCGGTCGGCGACCTGCAGCGCCTGGGCCGCGTTTTGCTCAATCAAAAGCACCGTCACCCCTTGGGCGTGAATGTTTTTGATGATGTCGAAGATCTTGTTGATGTAAATTGGCGCCAGCCCCATCGACGGCTCGTCCAAAAGCAGCAGCTTGGGCTTAGCCATCATGGCGCGACCCATTGCCAGCATCTGCTGCTCGCCACCGGACAGCGTCGCGGCATCCTGGCTGCGCCGCTCCTTCAGCACCGGAAACTGGTCGTAGACGGCAGTCAGCTGCTCATCGCGCGTCTTGGGTGAGAGGTACGCGCCCATCCGCAGGTTCTCGGTGACCGTCAGGCCTTCGAACACGTGCCGCCCTTCCGGCACCTGCGCAATGCCGGCCGCAACGATTTTAGAGGGCGACAGCTTGGCCAGGTTCTGATCTTTGTAGGTTATCGTGCCGGCGCTGGGCCGCAGCAAACCGCTGATGGTTTTCAGGATGGTGCTTTTGCCGGCCCCGTTGGCCCCGATCAGCGTGACGATCTCGCCGTCATTAACGGTGAAGTCGACGCCTTGCACGGCCTGAATAGCGCCGTAGTTGACCTTCAGGCCTGCCACGTTAAGCATGAACGCCACCTCCTAAATACGAATCGACCACGGCCTGGTTCTTTTGAATCTCGGCGGGCGTGCCCTCGGCAATCAGCTTACCCTGATTCAGCACGTAAATGCGCTCAGCAATGTTCATGACCAAGCTCATGTCGTGCTCGATCAGGACCACCGTCAGCTGAAAATCAGTGCGCAGCTTGCCGATCAGCTTCATCAGCGCCGCGGTTTCCTCTGGGTTCATCCCCGCCGCCGGCTCATCGAGGAAAATGATTCGCGGCGACGTGGCCGTGGCGCGGGCGATCTCCACCCGCCGCTGAGTCCCGTATGGCAGGTTACCGGCGTCGTAGTCGGCCACGTCTGTCAGGTCAAACTCGCGCAGCAGCGCATCGGTCCACGCCCCCACCTTGGCCTCTTTTTTGTAATAGGCGGGCAGGCGGAAAATCTCGCCAAAGAAGTTTTCCGTGTACCGGTGCGTCATCGCCGCAAGCAGGTTGTCGCGAACGGACAGGTTAGCAAACAGCCGGATGTTTTGAAAGGTGCGCGCCAGGCCAAGCTTGGCCACCTGGTATGGCTTGTGGCCGAGCAGGGAAATCGTGCCAGTCGCCGTGGTCAGCGTGATCTTGCCAGAAGTGGGCGGGATCACCCCGGTCAGCATGTTGAACAGCGTGGTTTTGCCCGCGCCGTTCGGGCCGATCAGGGCCACCAGCTCACCGTCGTCCACGTGCATGTCGACGTTTGACACGGCGTCCAGGCCGCCAAACTTTTTACTCAGATTCGTGACTGTCAGCAGTGCCATGGCGGACTCCTTTCTTTTCAAACAGTTTGCGAATGGACACCTCGTAGCGGCCGAGTAGCCCGCTTGGCTTGAAGACCATGATCAAGATCAACGCCAGCGCGTAAATCACCATCCGCAGCGTACCAAAGCTTTGCAGGACGGTGTCGAGCACACCCAGCACGGTCGCGGCCACAAAGGTGCCGGTGATCGAGCCCACGCCGCCCAGCACCACGATGATCAGGATCGAGATCGAGTTCATGATGCCAAAATCACTCGGCGCAATGGTCTGAATGTACACGGCGTGCAGCGAGCCGGCAACGGCGGCGGTCGCGGCCCCCATCACGAAGGCGGCCAGCTTCCACTTGGTCGGGTTGATGCCCACCGCCTCGGCGGCGATGTCGTCTTCGCGAATCGCCTGAATCGCGCGCCCAGCGCGGCTGCGGGCGAAGTTGACGATCATCAGGGTCGTCAGACACACCAGCACATAGACGGTCGGCCAGTTGGCCAGCGCCGGAATGTTGTACATCCCCGCCGCGCCGTTAGTGATTTTCAGGTTGTTCAGAACCACGCGGATGATTTCAGACGCGCCCATGGTGGCAATCGCGAGGTAGTCCCCGCGCAGCCGCAGCGTCGGAATGCCGATGATCACCGCGACGATCATGGCGATCACGACCCCGACAGCCATCGACAGGTAAAAACCGAGCGCATTGCCCAAGTACTGGGTAATGATGGCCGTGGCATAGGCGCCAAGCGCCATAAAGCCGGCGTGGCCCAGCGAGAACTGGCCGGAAAACCCGATAATCAGGTTCAAGCCGGTGGCCAAGATGATGTTGATGCCAATGGTGACCAGCATGTTTTCGATGAAACTATTGATCACACCGACCACGATCAGTTCATTGATCAGGTAGAAGCCGGCAACGGCGATCGCCAGCCAGACCAGCGCTGCTTTCCATCTTGCTGCCATGCTCACACCTTCTCCTTCACGTTTTTGCCAAAGATCCCGGCCGGCAAGACCACGAGGATCACGATGAGGACCACGTAAACCGCCGCGTCCTTATACGCCGACAGGCCGATCGCCTGCACGAAGGTTTCCAAAATGCCGATGAGAAATCCGCCGAGCGCGGCGCCTGGAATCGACCCGATGCCGCCGACAACCGCCGCCACGAAGGCTTTGATGCCGGGCACCATGCCCATCAGGGGGTCGATCGAGTTGTAATACAGTCCGATCAGGACGCCGGCCGCCCCGGCCAAGGCGGAGCCCAGGCCGAAGGTGAAGGAAATGACGTGGTTGGGATTGATGCCGACCAGCTCGGCGGCCTCTTGGTCGACCGCCACGGCACGCATCGCCGTCCCCATTCGGGTGTGCTGCACAATAAGCTGCAGCGCAACCATCAGGACCAACGACACCGTCACGATCAGCAGCTGAATGTTGGTCACCGCCACGCCGAACACGGTGAAGCGGTGCGAGGCCACCACCTGCGGGAAGTTGCGGGTGTTGGCACCGAACAGGAAGGACATGCCGTTTTCAAGGAAGTACGAGACGCCGATCGCGGTGATCAGCGCGGTAATCCGCGGCGAGTTGCGCAGCGGCTTGTATGCGAGATATTCGATCAGCATCCCCAGGGCGGCGCAAATGACCATTGAAGACACCAAAGCCACGCCGAAATCGACGTGGTATTGGTTGATCACATAGTAGCCCCAAAAGGCCCCAATCATATAAATGTCCCCATGCGCAAAGTTGATCAGCTTAATGATCCCGTAGACCATGGTGTAGCCGAGGGCCAGCAGCGCGTAAATGCTGCCGAGACTCAAGCCGTTGATCAATTGCTGGAAAAAGGTTTGCACGAGAGCGCCTCCTAATCTGGGTGGCATCAGGCGTAAGCCCGGTGCTTCAAGCAATCATTACTTCTGTTTGACAGCGGATACGACCTTGCCGTTGGTCAGCTTTTCGATCATGATCGGCTTTTCCGGATCATGCGTCTTGTTGACGGTCATGGCACCGGTCACAGCTGGCATGTCTTTGATCTTGGCCAGGGCCTGCGCGATCTTGACGGAATCGGTGGATTTGGCATCCTCAATCGCCTGCTTAACCATCAGGACCGAATCGTAAGCCAGCGCGGAGAACGTCGGCGCGTCGGTGTGATACTGCTTCTTGAAGTCACCCATGAAGGTCTGGGCCATTTTGTTCGTGGAACCAGACTTGGTGGAAAATGGCGTGGTGTAGTAAATGTCAGACGCGTTCTCGCTGCCAGCGATTTCAGCCAGCTTCGGGTCTGCCATGCCGTCGGAGCCGATGATCGGCACGGTGATGCCCATCGAGCGGGCCTGCTTGATGATCAGGCCGGCCTCAGAGTAGTAACCCGGAACGTAAATGGCATCGATATTCTTATTCTTGATCCCGGTCAGCAGGGCGTTGAAGTCCTTGTCGCCTTCGGAGAAGGACTGCGTCGAGACAACGCTGCCCTTGAAGGCGGACTTGAAGGCCTTGGCGAGCCCGGTACCATAATCGCTTGAGTTGTCTTCAAGAATCGCGACGTTCTTGGCCTTCAGGGTGTTGTTGGCAAAGTGCGCTGCGGTTTCGCCCTGGAAGTTATTTTCAAAGCAGGCGCGGAACACGTACGGCTGAACCTTGCCGTTTTTCTGCAGGGTGTAATCCGGGTCGGTGGCACTTGGGGAAACGGATGGCACCTTGGCCTTGGTGATGTTCGGAATCGCCGCGGTCCCGTCGTTGGTGGTGGCAGGGCCGACAATCGCGGAGACGCCATCGGAGCCGGCGAGCTGGGCGGCAACGGAGCTGGAACCGGAAGTCGTGGACTTGTTGTCGCGGATCACAGTCTTGATCTTCAATTTCTTACCGTTGACCTTGATCCCGCCGTCTGCGTTGATCTGCTTAACCGCCAAGTCAAAGCCCTGCTTCATCTGGTTCCCATAGCCGGCAGCGGCGCCGGACAGCTCCATGTTCATGCCGATTTTCACGGTGTTACCTGTACTAGAATTGCCTTTATCGCCGGCGGAAGTCGTCGCACACCCAGCCAGGGCAATCGCACTCACGGCCGTGATCGCGCCCAGCATCACTTTTCTCATCGAAATCTTCATAACTGATCTCCCTTTTCCCTTAAGTGTCAGATGCTTTTCAAAAAAAGTGGCCTCATCAATGATGAGGCCGCATCTGGCAGGCCCCATCATCACGCGAATGAGGGCCTGTTCACATCAGCTTGCGCTAACGGACCGGGTCCTACTCGAGCAACAACAAGGCCAAACTGCGGAAAGAGCGAGCTGCACAGAACTGATCGATTGATTGTTTCATGAAAGCTCACCCTTCCTTAAATTAGTTAATGATTAGAATTTACACCAACTACTCATTATCGTCAACCGCTATTTTAAAATTTGCCAAAAAAATCCGTAACGGCCACTGCCGCTACGGATCAACTAATTAATCACGCGTGCTGCCACGTGTCACTAATTCTGGCGTCACCAGGACCTCGCCCTGTTGCGCGCCGCTTTGCGCCAATTTCTGCAGCAGCATGCGAGCCAGCAGCTCACCCAGCTGCTGAACCGGCTGCTTCACCGTGGTCAGTTGCGGGTTCGCGACCTGATCGAGAAAGACCCCGTCGAAGCCGATAATGCCAAAATCGCGGGGCACGTTGCCGCCGTTTTCGAGAATGCCGCGCTCCACGCCCACCGCAATGCGATCAGACGCGCAAATAAAGCAGGTGTCCGGCGCAAACTTGTGCCAGTTATCGGTGATAAAGGCCTGAGACACGTGCGAGTGATTCGCCAGCCGGTAAATCTGCGGGATCTTTTGGTGTTGCTGGAGGGTGTTGATGTACCCCGCCTCTCTTGAGTACTCAAAGGACTCTTTCACGTCCAGCCCGATGAAGACGATCGATTGATAATTCTTGGCCAAGGCGTAATTCGTTGCCAAGGCCGTGCCAGCCTTATTGTCGCTGTCGATGTAATCAAAACCGTAGCGATTCTCACCAAAAATGACGAACGGCTGGGTCAGCTGTTCGATCAGCGGAATATCCTTGGCCCGCTCACCAGTCACGATGAACCCATCGGCCCGGTTTCCCCCAGTGAGGTGCGCTCGGTCAGTGACCAGCTGAAGCGCATAGCCTTGTTTATCCAGCCCCTTGGCAATGCCAAAAATCAGGCTCATGTAATACGGCTCCGTTGTATCAATGTCTTCCAGGATCACCACTTTGATGACGTTCGTGCGATTGTTGGCCAGGGCCTTGGCTGCTGAGTTGGGATGATAATTTAACGCCGTCATCGCCTCTTCGACCAGGCACCGCAATTCCGGCGTCACCTGTTCTGGATGATTGATCACTCGCGAAACAGTCATTTTAGACACGTTAGCCTGTTTTGCGACATCTGACAAAGTAACCATGAGGACCCTCCTGAAGATTCACCACTGATTTGTACCACTCATTTTACACCAACTCAGACAGCGCCTCACGCGGCGGCCGGACAACTAAAGGGACCTGACCGTTACCAGTCAGATCCCTTCCGGTTGGAGGCCGAAGCCGAGTTCAGACACTCACCAGCGCTTGAACGACGCTGGATCCATTAACCTTTGTCCGCCCCGGCAGTGATCCCGTTGACATAGAACTTCTGCATGATCACGAACAAAATGGTGATTGGGACCGCGATCATGACACACCCGGCAATAAACTGGGTGAAGAACGTGGTTGAGGTGCCCTTAGCACTGTGCAGCATGTTATAAAGCCCGTACGCGATCGTGTAGTTCTTCGGGTTGCCTGAAGAAGACAGGATGATCCCGGAGAAAATGAAGTCGACCCATGGGGCGATGAACGTGGTCAAGGCCGTGTAAACGATCATCGGCTTGGACAGCGGCAGCCCAATGTGCAGGAAAACCTGCCACCTGGTCGCGCCATCCATCTCTGCGGCCTCATCGATCGACCGCGGAATGGTGTCAAAGAACCCTTTTGCGATGTAGAAGGAAAGTCCCGCACCGCCGACATAGACCATCGTCAACCCCGCAAGGTTCAGCATGTTGAAGCTCTTTAGAATGTAGTACAAGGCGATCATCGACATGAACCCGGGGAACATCCCCAGAATCAACGCGATCTGCAAGAACTTCTTCCGAAAAGCGAAGCGAAGCCGCGACAGGGTGTAGGCAACGGAAATCGTGATGAAGGTCGATAAAATCATCGACACTGTGGACACGAGCAGGGTGTTACGCATCCAGTCCAGGAACGGGTACTGCTTGTTCAGCAGCATTCCCGTGTAATTACTCAGCGTGAATTTCTCGGGCCAAATGGTCGACACAAACCCGGTATCGTTGTACGAGAGACTCGCCAAAATGATCCAAACAATGGGAAACAACCACACGACCACCAACACGGCCAGCAGAACGTAACGGAGGCTCAGCGAAAGGCGCCGCTGTGCTTTGTATGATTTCATGATCTCAGCCCTCCTTGAAAGCGTTCGTCCGCCGGTAAGCAAACAGTGAGAATACCGCACTGATGATGAAAATCAGGATCCCTAAGACCGCCGAAGCGTTGTACCGCTGCGTCTGGCCAAAGGTCAAGTTGTACAGCCAGGTCACCAGCAAATCGGTATCACCAGCCCCACTGTAGTTGTTGTTCATCGGGTAGCCCCCGGTCAACAGGTAAATGACGTTGAAGTTGTTGATATTGCCAATGAACTGCTGGATCAGGGATGGTGCCATCACGAACAGGATCTGCGGGAAGGTGATCGACTTGAAGACCTGGAACGGGTTAGCACCGTCCATCCGGGCCGCCTCGATCTGATCTTCCGGCAAGTTCTGAATGATCGCCGTGGACACCAGCATTGAAACTGGAATCCCGACCCACATGTTGACGACGATCACCGTGATCCGAGCCACGAGCGGATTAGCAGAGGCCCCAATAAAGTTGATTGGCTTGGCGATCCAGTGCCAGGATAACAGCAGGTTGTTCAGTGGCCCCTGAAGGTCAAGAAATTGTGCCATCATCAGCAGAGAAACAAACTGCGGGACCGCGTACACAATGATGAACATGGTGCGCCAGAAGGCCTTGTGCTTGATTCCCTTGGATTCGATCAGCATCGCCAGCAGGACGCCGAAGAAGAACGTCGTCGCCGTCGCACAAACCGCCCAGATCAAGGTCCAGCCGAGCACGGGGAAGAAGGTTCCGGCTAAATCACCAGAAAGCACGTTGTGAAAGGCTTGGAACCCAGTCCAGGAGAAGCCGATCGAATGGTGGGAATCATAGTTCGTGAACGCCATTGAGATCATGTACACCGTGGGCAGGATAGTGAACGCCACGATCCCAATAATCGGGATCGTCAGCAGGACACTGTGCAGCCGCTCGTCGAGCAACGACGCCAATTCCTCACCGTTGGTTTCAATGTGACCGTGGTCGCGGTTCAACACATATAACTTCCGGGTCGAACGCAGGTTGACCCAGTACAGGCCCACCATCGCGATCAGCAAGATCACCGCCAGCACCCCGAAGAGTAAGATCACGACGGAATTGTCCGGCAGCTTGGTTAAATAGACCCCTTGCGACTGATCAAAAACGACTTTCTTGGTCTTGAGCGTCCCCAGGTTACTCAGCATGCTGAGCGAGGAAATGCCGCTGAAAACCAGCCAAATCAGAAAGGCCACTTCTGTGATCAGGAACGCTGCCCCTTTGACCCACTGGCGATTCTTCAGCGCCGATGCGCCCATGACAAAGAATGAGAGCTTTGTCGTCCAATCGCCCTTGCGCCAGACTTCCCGATAAGTTGCTGCCGGTGGGAGTTTATTTTTTCTCCTGAACATACGCTACCTTCTCCTTTACGTACAAGATTGGTCAAGCTCAACCATCAGAACGTTCAACGCCTAGTTGGCTTTAGAAACGGCATTGTGGAATGAAGTCAGCTTCGTCATGTAGTCGGCAGGCTTGATTGAACCGCTGTAAGCACCGTTGATCAGTGGCGCGGCCTGATCCCAAAGCGTCGCAATTTCAGGCATCTTCGGCATCAGTGTGGAGTGACCTGGCTGCGACATCGTCTTGACGGCGACAGCCACTGGATCGTTCTTGAAGGTTGCAGTCTGCTGGGCTGACTTATCAACTGGGATCTGACCCTGATCTTTGTAGATGACCAGCTGCGATGCTTTGTTGGTAATGTACTGAGCCAGCGTGGCTGCGGCTTTTTGGTTCTTGGTGGCAGTGTGAGAGTTGACCGCAAAGGTTTCAATTCCAAGGAAGGCCTGCATTTGAACTTTCTTGCCGCCAATCGTGATGGTTGGGTACGGCGCAACGCCGAAGTTCTTGCCCAACAGTTTCTTGATGTTCACAGCGTCCCAAGGGCCGTCGAGAATCGCACCGGCCTTGCCAGACTTGAGCTGGTTGAGCATGCTAGAGGTCTGCATGACGCCTTTGTTGTTCTTTTGCGCGGCGTACCATTCCATCGCGTTGACCCCTTCTTGGGTGTTGACGTTAGTCCCCTTCAGATCTTCGCCGCTCTTCCCGTACATGTAAGTGCCGGCCGACAGGAAGATCGGGTAAACGTTATAAGGAACCGTGAAGTCCGTTGCCACAACGCTCTTCGCCGTCATGGTGTCCCAGTCTTTGACGTCTTCAGCGCTCAGCTTAGACTTGTTGTAGTACAAAGTCTGCGCCTGCATCGCAAACGGAAAGGCGTAAAGCTTGTTCTTCCAGGTGACGCCTTTAACGGCGCTATCAACGTTATCCTGCTTGATGGTCTTGGTGGCATCTGGAGAAAGCGGGTTGATGTAGCCGGCAGAAGCCATTTGACCGAGTTGGTCATTTGGCACTTCAAACACGTCTGCAGCCTTCGAAGGATCCTTAGCCACATCAGTCTTCGCGTTCGAGGACCCGTTAGGACTCTGGGTCACTTTGACCTTCACGTCTGGGTACTTCTTGTTGAAATCCTTCACGATTGACTTGTAGGAGCTGACCTGCGTGTTGTCGACCCAAAGCTTGACCGAACCGGACACGCCATTTTTGCCTGAACTACTGCTTGAGGAGCCGGAACCAGAATTGCCGCAAGCAGCCAGAACCGTTGCTGAAAGTAGTGCAGTGCTGCCTAAAGCAAATTTCTGCCATAATTTCATGATGTTATTCCTCCCAAAAAATGTTTTATAAGAACATGAAACCTAAATTAATAACGAAGGTCGACATGCAGGCGGTTTTGCCACCTGCGAGAAAAACTGACTGCCGCGACCCAATCGGTGTCTGTTGACACCCAGTCCGCCGGCGCGGCACGCCGAACTCACATTAGCCCTCTAACGGCACTGGGTCCTTCGTGATCGCCATCTCCGTGTCCTTGTCAAAGAAGTGGGCCTTGTTGACGTCAAACCCCATTTTGACTGCGTCGCCAGGACTGTGGAAATCGCGGGCGTTGACGTTGGCAATGTATTCGGTATCGTCAACTTTCAGGTAAAGCTGCTCCGTAGCGCCCAGCAGTTCGGAAACCGTGACTGTCGAATCGATCACGGCATCCGGCCAGGTATCCAAGAAGGCCTGCTCGGAGTGAATGTCTTCAGGCCGAATCCCAAAGATCAACTCCTTGCCGTCATAGCCCTGATCGTCCAAAATCTTCGCGCGGCCTTCCGGCACCTTGAGGGTCACGTGCTTACCGTCGGAAACCACGCCATTGTGATAGGTCATGTTGAAGAAGTTCATCGACGGCGAGCCCATGAAGCCCGCGACGAATTTGTTGCGAGGATTCTCGTATACCTGAGCCGGTGTCCCAATTTGCTGAACGTGGCCCACTGACATAACCACCACCCGGTCCGCCATCGTCATCGCCTCAGTTTGATCATGGGTGACGTAAATCGTGGTGGTGTTCAGGCGCTGGTGAAGCTTAGCAATTTCGGCTCGCATCGAGACCCGCAACTTGGCATCCAGGTTGGAAAGCGGCTCGTCCATCAGAAAGATTGGCGCATCCCGCACAATCGCCCGGCCAAGCGCGACCCGCTGGCGTTGGCCGCCGGAAAGCGCAGCCGGTTTGCGGTCAAGAAACGGCTGGAGGCCCAGAATCCCTGCTGCATTTTGGACCCGGTCATCAATGTCGGCTTTCTTGTAGTGCCGGAGCTTGAGCCCAAAGGCCATGTTGTCGTATACCGTCATGTGCGGGTACAGCGCGTAGTTTTGGAAGACCATGGCGATGTTGCGATCCTTGGGTGCCACGTCATTCATGACCTTGCCGGCGATTTTCAGCTCGCCTTTGCTGATGTCCTCCAGCCCCGCAATCATGCGCAAGGTCGTGGATTTCCCACACCCAGAAGGGCCAACAAACACGATGAACTCTTTGTCCTTGATGTGAAGGTCAAAATCCTCGACTGCATAATTTTCGCCGTCGTCGTATTTTTTATATAGGTGGTCCAGATCGATTTCAACCATTTGTCCTCATGCTTCCTTTCTTTCCAGCCACGTTGTATAGGCACGCTGAATATCCTCGAGCTTTAGCGCTGCCGTACTTGGCACAATGTAATCTGCCTGGTAGAGCACTGCCGGATCGCCGATCCCAACGGCGAACTGACCGGCTGCTTTGATTGCCGAAACGCCCACCGCAGCATCTTCAAACGCCGCAACTTCTGTGGTGTTCAGTTTGGCTAAGGCCTGCGCCCGTTCGTAAATCTCAGGATCAGGCTTGCCGCGGTGTAGCGTGGCCGGATCCACGATCCCGTCGAACTGCTCGGCCAGCCCGAGGCGGCTTAGGATCGCCGGGGCGTTGCGCGAGGCCGAGGCGATCACCATCGTGAGGTGGGCAGCCTTTGCTGCCGCGAGCAAGTCACTAATGCCGGGCAGAATGTCTGCCGGGGTCATCGCCTCGATCAGGTGCAGATACATCTGATTCTTGGTCTTGGCGAAGGCGGCCTTTTGCGCGCTGGTGTAACGATTCTCCTGGTGCCCGTAACTGAGGACCAGATTCAATGAATCCAGCCGTGAGCGCCCCCGCAGCTGCTGATTGGCCTCTGGCGGCAGCGTAATATTGAGATCTTTTGCCAGCTGGTTCCAGGCCTGCAGGTGATACTTGGCGGAATCAGTCAGCACCCCATCAAGATCAAACAACAATCCCTTAAGCATGGGCTGCCTCCTTCACCAGATGAACCGCATGCCCATCGACTTCAATGTCGAGAGGGGCGCCAGTCAGCAGCGTGACCAACGTCTTTTGCCCAACGTCGACGGCCAGCAGCCGGCCGCGGTAGTTGAGCTTGAAACTGTAATGCGACCACTGCTTGGGCAAGAACGGCTTGAAGCGCAACTGATCGTGGTCGTACCGCATCCCCGCAAAGCCCTGGACAATGGCGAGCCACGAACCGGTCATAGACGTAATGTGAAGCCCATCGGCCGTGTCGTTATTGTAATTGTCAAGGTCCAGGCGCGCGGTCCGCCGGTACAACTCAACGGCTTTTTCCTGCTTACCCAGCTCCGCCGCCAAAATGGCGTGGATCGAAGCCGACAGTGAACTTTCGTGCACCGTGAGCGGCTCGTAGAAATCGAAGTTGCGCTCCTTTTGGGCCCGCGTGAAGCGGTCATTCAAGAAGTAAATGCCTTGCAAAACATCCGCCTGCTTGATGTAAGGGCTGCGCAGGATGTGATCCCAAGACCAGTGCTGATTGATGGGGCGCTGATCTTCTGGAATCGCGCTGGCCGGCTGCAGGTCCTTGTCCAGGAACGTATCGTTTTGAACGAAGATGCCAAGCTGCTTGTCGACCGGGTAGTACATCCGATCGATGATGTCCTGCCAGTGCGCCTTCTCCTCGGCGGTGACGCCAAGTGCCTTGACCAGCGTTGAATCAGCCTTGGGCAGCCGGGCCAACGTGTACTCGAGCACCCAGGCGGCCATCGTATTGGTGTACCAGTTGTTGTTAACGTTGTTTTCGTACTCGTTGGGGCCGGTCACGCCGTGAATCATGTACTGGCCTTTGCGCTTTGAGAAATGGACCCGATCGGCCCAGAAGCGGCTGATCCCGACCAACACTTCCATCCCGTCGTGGTTAACGTAACTCTCGTCGCCGGTGTATGCGGTGTACTGATAAATCGCAAACGCGACTGCCGCGTTGCGATGAATCTCCTCGAAGGTGATTTCCCATTCGTTGTGGCACTCGATGCCGTTGAAGGTCACCATGGGGAACAGCGCACCCTTAAGGCCTTGCTGCTGGGCGTTGTGGTAAGCGCCGGCCAACTGATCGTGCCGGTATTCCAGCAGCGCTCGGGTCACATCTGGCGGCGTCACCGCCAGATACATCGGCACGACATAGGCTTCAGTGTCCCAATACGTCGCACCGCCGTACTTCTCACCGGTGAAGCCCTTGGGCCCGACATTCAGCCGCTTGTCTTCGCCGTAATACGTCATGAACAGCTGCGCGATGTTGAAGCGAATCCCTTGCTGAGCTGCCGCATCGCCGTCGATCACCACATCGCTTTGCGCCCACCGGCGGGCCCAAATGGCTGTGTGACTGGCCAGGCGCTGATCAAATGAGGCAGTTTGCAACTGCGTCATCAAGGCACTTGCGGTTTGCGGCTGCTTTTCCGGGGCCACGTCGCGGCTGGTCACCACAATCACGTCTTTTTCTAACGTGAGACTTTGGCCGGCGGCAAGTGTGGCGCTCAGATGGGCGGCCGCTTGACCACTCGCTGTTTCATTGCTCGTTTGGGCAGTCTGGCCGTTGACCCGCAGTGCTTGTTTCAGCAGCACGGTGAAGCGCGGCACCTGGTAAGGGTTCGCCTTCGTGATCAGCTGAATGCTTTGGGCCTGCGCATCTTCCGCAACCGGCTGCCAGAAGCGCTCATCGTAGTTGCTGTCTTCGTTGCTGACGTTCCCGTCAAGCGTGGCAGCAAAGGCGATGGTGGCGTGGCCGCTGAGGACTTGGGCGCGGACTTCGATCAAGGCTGCTTCTTTAATTTCGTTGGACAAAAAGCGGCGAAAAGTGAGTTGAACGGTCGCGCCTTGGGCTTCGTAAATGAACGTCCGCGTCAGCAGTCCTTGATGCATGTCTAAGGCAATGCGGAAGTCGTGATACTTGCCAGTTGCCAGGTCGACGGCTTCACCATTAATGCGGATCCCAATCCCAATGAAGCTCGGCGCGTTGATCGCCTTGCCAAAGTATTGGGGGTAACCGTTTTTCCACCAGCCGACGCGCGTCTTGTCTGGAAACCACACGCCGCCAAGATAAGTTCCCTGCAAGTGGTCGCCGGAATAGCCTTCCTCAAAATTACCTCGCATCCCCATGTAGCCATTGCCGATCGCCGTCAAGCTTTCCTGCAGGCGCATTTCCTGCGGATGGAGTTCGTGGCTTTGAACCAGCCACGGGTCAATTTCAAAAATCCGTTTCATCATTTATATCCCCAATTGCACCGCCGAGGCGGTTCACTGATTTACAACTTGATTATCTCGTGGTGAAAGCGTTTTTAATAGGCCGAATATTCTGTTACCGCTATCAAGATCTCACAACACCACCAGCGCAAACCCCTTAGGTGCCAGCTGACCGTCCTGATACGCCTGGGCCAAAGCCGGGTCGACGGGCAAGGCAACGGGCTGGTCGGTCGTGTTGAAGTACCCCTCGATGTGCGTCTTACCGTCGCGGGCCACTTTGATCAGCCCGCTCGGCGTCACGGTCAGGCGGGTCGTGCCTGTGCCGAGCGTTTCGGCGTACTGCCTGCGAAAGGCGATCAGCGCATGGATCCGCTGCCAAACCGGCCCGTTGAGTTTGGACCAGTCCATTGGGCGCCGGCAGTCGGGATCATTTTCACCGGCCATGCCCATTTCTGTGCCGTAGTAGATGCACGGCATGCCGGTTTGCGTGAAGGTGAAGGCCAAAGCCTGCATGGCCAGGTCTTCATCCCCGTGCGCCACGGTCAAAAGCCGCGCGGTGTCGTGAGAATCCAGCATGTTCAGCATCACTTGATCATTTTGCGGTCGGTACATCATCAGCTGGTCAGTCAACAGCGCGACTAGGCTCTCGGCATCCAGCTTGTGGGTCAGAAAATGATCCTCGATTTGCTCAGTGTAGGCGTAGTTCATGACCCCGGAGAACTGATCCCCATTCAGCCACGGCTGGCTGGAATGCCACACCTCGCCGATGATCAGAAAGTCCTTCTTGGCCTGTTGCGTCGCCTGGTAGAACCGCTTCCAGAAGTGGTGATCGACCTCGTTGGCCACGTCCAGCCGCCAAGCGTCGATGTCGAACGTCTTGATCCAGTAGGTCGCCACGTTCAGCAGATAATCCTGCACTTCCGGATTGGCTGTGTTGAGCTTAGGCATGTGCGGCTCGAAAGCAAAAGTCTCGTACTGCGGCGCTTTCGCCCCTTGGTTAGGGTCTTTGAAAGGTGTCAGTGGATAAGAATTGATGTGGAACCAGGAAGCAAACCGCGACTTTTCACCATTTTTCAGGACGTCCTGCCACTGCAGGCTGCGCTCGCCAATGTGGTTAAAGACGGCGTCCAGCATCACTTTCATCCCGCGCTTGTGGGCCTCAGCAACCAGCTTGGCAAAAAGCGCCTTATCGCCGAAGTCCGGATCGATGTCAAAGTAATCGATAGTGTCGTACTTATGATTCGAAGCCGCCGTGAACAACGGGCAAAAATACAGCCCGTTGACCCCCAGCGCCTGCAGGTCGTCCAAGTGGTCAAGCACCCCCTGGAGATCCCCGCCGTAATAGTCCTCACGACCCGGGTGATCAGCCGGCCGCCATGGCTTGGTGCCAGCCGGGTCATTGCGCTTATCCCCATTGGCAAACCGTTCAGGGAAAATCTGATACCAAACCGTCTCCTTGGCCCAATCAGGCGTCTTCACCCGGTCAAGCTCGTGAAAGTAGGGCATCCGAAAAACATTTTCCGTACGGTTGGCCGGGGTATCCTCGCGCAGGCCCCGATCCGAATACAGAACCGTGGTCCCATCTGCGCCTTCAACCAAAAACTGATATTGCAACCGCGAATACGGCATCCGCAGATCAACGGACCAGTAGTCCTCAGTTTGGCCCGTCCCGATTTTGCGCATTGCCAGCGTTTGGTACCGCCAAACCGGCTTGTTCGTCGCCGGATCAAGCACCGTCAGGTAGGGATCCCCATAGATCAAAGTGACCTTGGCCACATCGTCCTTGGCGGTGTGGAAGTGCAACGTCAACAACCCCTTGGTGTACAGGTAGCAATCTTCACTTTCCGGCCGGTGCCGGAGTGCTGCAGTATTCATTATGCTTGGTCTCCTTCATTATTGATTAGAACCGCGCCCGCATATGGGGCAAGCGTCAACTGATTGCCGTTCAGCTTTGCCGAACCGGCAGTTAAACTTAAGTGGTAGTCGCCACTGGGCAGTGTCACTGTTGCCGCGCGGCCGCTCAGCTCAACCGCCACGAGCGCGCGCGCAGCTCCCAGCGTCCGCTGGTACACGTAGAGGTCTGCCGATGTCGTGAGCATCAAATAGTCCCCATCTTGAAACACCGGACGCTTCTTCAACGCAATCAGCTGCCGATAAAATTGGAGCATGCTCCCAGCCTTCCCGGCTTGCTCGGCGGCGCTGGTGTCTTCTGCCGCGCGCCCGGTCAGCCAGGGGGTGGCTGGCGAAAAGCCGTGATGTGCGGTCTGGTCCCAGGGCATGGGCCCTCGGGCAGGCAGCTTGTGCGTTTGTGACACCAGCTTTAAGGCGGCAGCTTCGGTCATGCCAGCCGCCTTTGCCTGCGCCACAAACGGTGCCACCGTTTGATCATGAAAAGCGGCGACCGAATCAAATTCAAGATTCTTCAGTCCCAGTTCATCGCCGTAGTAAATCACCGGAATGCCGCGCTGCAGATACATGAGCATCGCCAGTGACCGCGCCTGGGTGTCATTTTTCGCAATGCGCGTGCGCAGCCGGGCCAAGTCGTGGTTACTCCACCATAACGTCGGCGGCGCCACCTTGTTCAAGGTTTGCTGCCAAATGAGCTGGTGATGCTTGAACGCGGCAAAATCCAGCGGCTTGGGCTGAAACGTGGCGGGCAGCCGAGGATCCAGGTGCGATTCGTCATCCGTGAAGTAGCGAAACGTGATCACCGAATCCATCAAGCCATTGTGCGGCGCGGTGTAATCAACCGCCAAATGCGGATCTGCAGATGAAGCCTCACCCAGCAAAAACACATCGGGGTAATCGCTGCGAAGCCGCTGGCAAAACGGCCTGAGCCATTCTTGGACCTGAGGCAGGTTGGCGAAGAATGGTTCCGCGACAACCGGATTCTCATTGTCCGCCGGAAAATCCTGATGCAAATTGGCCTTGGCAATGTGGATGAACGCATCCAGCCGCAGCCCGTCGATCCCCTTGGCCAGCCAGAACTCAGCAACGTCCCCCATGGCCCGACGGACCTCGGGATTGGCCCAGTTGAGGTCTGGCATGCGCTTGTCAAACAAGTGGAAATAGGACTGCCCGGTGCCTGCCGGATCCGGCTCCCAGACCGAGCCGCCAAAAAAGCTGCCCCAGTTATTCGGCCGCCGCCCGTCTTTGCCGTCAAAGATGTAGTAATCGCGGTAAATGCTGTGCGGGTCGCGAATCGCGTCCTGAAACCACGGGTGCTGATCAGACGTGTGATTAAGCACAAAATCCAGCAGCACGCGAATGCCTGCGCGATGAAACGCCGCAATCAGCGCCTCCATGTCCGCCATGGTCCCCATCCGTTTGTCGATGGCATAGTAATTGGCCACGTCGTACCCGTTATCCACTTGGGGCGATACAAACAACGGATTCAGCCACACCGTGTTGATCCCCAGCGCCTGAAGGTAGGGGATCCGACTCTCGATGCCTTTCAAATCCCCGATGCCGTCGCCGTTGCTGTCTTGAAACGACTTGGGGTAGATCTGATAAATGATTGCGTGCTCATACCAAGCGCCCATATTCACCCTTCCTTTCGCTTCTCAGCTTAGGGGATGAGGCTAGTTGCAGACAAGCATTAAGGCCATGTTACCGCTATCAAAAACCGGTCCCACCCGATTTTGCCCACACAAAAAACGGCGCTACGATATTTGGAGTTGAAAGGCATCTTGCCTCGAAACTCCTTTTTATATACCATTTTTATGTCTGAGCACACAAAGAGGACATTACACTGTCCCTTGTCTGCTCTCCGACCAAAGAAATTAGAAA
>NZ_BOLU01000013.1:0-63400 GCF_016861825.1 Lacticaseibacillus sp. 866-1
GCATTGCTGGAATTAACCATGGTCACTTTAGGGTAGCTGGCGAATTAGAAACGCAGTCGACCACAGTTGCCACGACCCTGTTCACAGGGACTTTGTACTATGAAAGCGGATATGCTGAGCAGGCCGTAGCGATGTGCGCTGACACTAATTATCTTCTGTATCAAGATGAGAGCCGCAAGGGTCACTTCATCACCATTTCTGGGATAACAGATGATGGTCAAAATAGCATATCATTCTCTGGAATGGACGCCGGTAATGACCTGACAGACGAAGTGGTGCCAGAATATACTGCTGCTAAAGCCATGACCTTTGAACAATACTTCAATCAATTTTGCGCAGACAGTGGTTGGGAAATCGGCGTTAACGAGATTCCATCTAGTGTTCGCACTCTTACATTCTCTAGCGAGCAGTCTTCGTATGACCGTATGAATTCTGTGGCTAAAGAATTTGGCGTAGAGATATACTACTCATTCCAAATTGAGGGGACAACACCTAAGCACCTTTATCTAAATGTTGTTCACCAACGAGGCGCCGATAACAGTGTGACACTTCGGGTTGGTAGCGAATTAAACAAGATTGAAGTAACTAGCGATTCAACCGGCCTTTTGACTTCAATTTATGCGCGTGGTGCTACTCCAGATGGATCTGATTCACCAATCACGCTAAAAGGTTACAAGTGGACTGACCCAGATGGCCGCTATGTCCTGTACAGCGATGGGACGCTGCTTGATACGGTTGCTAACCGCTCATACTCACGGCTGCGTAAGAAGTCAACACCAGACCCGCATGGGTCATACTTGAACCAGTGGCGTGATTATGAAGCTACTACGCAAGCAGACCTATTACAGTCGGCACTGAGCGACTTAAAGCATTATGCAGCACCAGTTACCAACTATACAGTAGACTTCGCATTCATTCCGGACAACATCAGCATTGGCGATACGATTCATGTGGCAGATGAAAAGCGAAATCTGTATGTTTCAGCACGAGTGCTTGAGATTTCTCGCTGCTATTCCTTGCCAAGTTCAAGCACCGCTACACTAGGCGATTATAAAATAGAAGCAGATAAGGTTTCAGTAGCCCTCAAGACGGCGGCAAAACTAGCACAAGCAACAGCCAGCACCGCTAAAGCCACTGCAACACAGGCATACTCCGCAGCTAATGAGGCAGCTAACGATGCGACGGATGCTAAGGAGACTGCGACTAGTGCACAAACCACAGCTAACACCGCTCAGACTAATGCAACAGCTGCTCAAACAACTGCCAACGCTGCTCAGTCTACTGCCACAAACGCTGCTCAAGTTGCCGAAAAAGCGCAAGCAACGGCCAAAGCTGCACGAACCTTCATGAAGTCGGCTACTGCGCCTGACACGACTAATTTGCCAGTTAACGCCGTATGGATTACACCAGCAACGACTGACAGCAATGGTAACACGGTAGCCGCATCTGCAAAGACTTGGGACGGGACCAATTGGCAGAATACGCCAATCGAGTCAAGTCTAATCGCAGAGAACATTGTCGGAAAAAACATTACTGGCTCCACATTTGGCAACACCTCGGGGACCTTTAGCATTGATGAAGGCGGCAACATAACTGGCGCAGTAATTTCGGGCTCCGAGTTTATCAGTAGCTTCAAGAATGCGCCGGTTGACGAGAGCGACTTCGCAGACATCACCGACCCGACCGGCCAAGACATGCTCACAAAGGGTACTGGCACGGCGAAGATGGGCGATGGCTACCTGACCGTTGACGGCACGATTGATGGTAGTAGCGGCAGTACCCTTCAAACCTTCCACACGGAGGTTGGCCCAGCGGGATACCTGTCACGGCTTTATACGGGTGGCACCGCCGAAAGTAACATTTCCGCGGCGGCACAGCTCTATCTGGGGCATCTATTACTGTCCAACCTAGACACCAGTGGAAAAAAGGTAAGCGGATTCCTGAACGGTGAGATGCTCCAACAGCTCGACAACAGTGGAACGGTGATTTGGACCGGGAGCACATACCTACTTAACACGACGACGATTACACCTACCATTCCAATCACTGACTGCTTCTCCGGGTGGCTACTGTGCTGGGCTAATGCGGGTACGCCGCTAACTGACTTTTTCAACTACACGTTGATCTCGCGCGCATTCGTCACAGCTCATCCCGGCCACCAGCACAAGATCAAGCTAGTCAACGGCGATAAGTTCTTTTACGTGTCTACGCAGCAAATTGGGGGCACGGCACAAAACAATGGCGGGTCTGCACTTGTTGAAGTTGTCGCGATATAGGAGGCGGACATGGAAAAAGAAAAAGTGATTGTGCTTCTTGAACTCGATGCAGACGGCTACATCACCGGCTACCAGCAGGAGTTCTGGGACGGCCGGCAGTGGCAGACACCATTCGATACCACGAACGCAGTGGAAGTGGCTCCGGGCGACCTTGACACAATCGTCACGGGGGCAACCAAGCTCATAAACGGCAAGCTGGTGGTCGATGAGGCCAAACAGGCAGAGCTTGAAGCAGAAGCCAATAAGGTGATTCCCACGGCCGAACAGCAGATGATCAATGCACTGGGCTTGCAAAACGCGCAATTGGCGGCACAAGTCACCGCGCTCACCGAAAAGTTAGGGGGCGAGAGCTGATGCGATACTTTGTAAAACAGATGTACACATGGGGTTGCCCGATAGAGGGCTATGTAGAATCTGGAGCAATCACGTCTGATGAGTACAAGCAGATTACAGGCACTGACTATGTCGCCAGCAAAAGCTAGCGGCTATTTTTGTGTAAGGAAGTGAGAAAGTGACATTTTTTGGATACACGATTGGTGACTGGGCGGAGTTCATATCAATCATAGGGGTGGGCGTGAGCGCGGGCAGCTGGCTGTTCAAAAAGATTGCCTTGGATCCGTTACGCTACGATATTCAATTGCTTTCAGAGACGATTAATCGACAGCTCAAGCTACACGAACAATCGCTGGCAGACTTGAATACTCATCTGAAAACGCATGATGAAGAGCTTGGCAGTCACTCGGTTAGGATTACTCGATTGGAAGACCATGTAGGCATCAAAGGAGATAATGATGATGAATAATTGGACAGATCTTGTAGTATCACTTGCAGTAGCAGCAATCCCGATCATTGGGGCTTGGATCTCAAAACAGTTGCTGGCTAACAAGCAAGCGCTGACTTTGGTAAAGGTATTAGGCCCATTAGCAAACGCGGCCGTAACAGCGGCAGAACAGCTCGGTGTGACACAGGCGATTGACGGTGCGGTCAAGAAATCGACTGCCATTCAGGCTGTGAAAGACGGCTTGAAGTCGCTTGGTTTCACCAGCACAGACGAGCAGACAATTGCCAATGCAGTTGAACAATCTTATGCGAATTTGAAAGACAGCCTAGCAGAAACCTATCCGCAAAAGACAGTCGATCAGGAAGCATCTAATCAAGACAAGGTAGCGGCCGCAGCTCAAGCAGCCGCAGATGCAGTTAAGGCTCAGCTGGCACCATCATCTGTTGCTCCACAGCAATAAGGAGGGCACCATGAAATTAAAGAATAAACTCATTGCCTCGGTAGTCGCCATCTTGGCGGCTATTTCTTTTGCCTTGCCAACGCAGGTTCGTGCAGCAAAGGGAGACATTGTCCTTGATTGGTCGGTTTATCAAGGCAATTATGGTAAGTATGGCAACGCTCCAAGTAAGGCAGTCATTGCTCAGGTAGGGGGCACCTATAACGGCCTATATGTCGTACAGAGCACTTATCGCACTCAGGTAAGCTCAGCTATTGCGGCCGGCAAGCACGCCCATACCTATATCTGGTATCAAGTTGGTGGTAGTATCCCTGTTGCTAAAGCGGCGATGGACAAGTTTTTGCCGATGATACAAACACCAAAGGGTTCTATTGTGGCCCTGGACTATGAGGCCGGTGCATCTGGCAACAAGCAGGCTAACACTGATGCAATTATCTATGGCTTGCAGAGAGTTAAAGCTGCTGGATACACGCCAGTTCTGTATTCAGGTAAGTATTACTTGAACGACCATACCTACTACTCACAGATTAATAAGGCCTTTCCAACTAGCCTATGGATTGCTTCCTACCCAACGACAAGGACAGTCACAGCTCCGAACTTTAACTACTTCCCGTCAATGGACGGCATCAATATGTGGCAGTTCACAGATGCTTATAGCACCCCTGGCTTGGATGCCAGTGTTGATCTGACAGGTATTACTGATAATGGCTACGGCAAGAGCACGACCACGGGGACGGGTAAAGTGATTGTTAAGCCTGATACGAAGACACCAGCTACTAATGCCGGTCAGAGTGCTAACAATACCCACAAGTCTAGCATCTCCGCAGGATATGCGGTAAAGGTAAACTTAAGTGCCAAGCGCTATGCAAACGGCACAGCCATTCCTAATTGGGTGAAAGGCAGAACTTACAAGGTCATTCAAACTAGCGGCAATAAAGTGCTGCTGGGCTCAATCATGAGCTGGGTCAACCGGTCAGATGTTGAAATCCTTCAAACCGCCAGTCAGGCACGTTCTGTGCTGACGGTAGACGGATACTGGGGCCGTGAAGTGACGGCCGCATTGCAGCGTCACGAAGGCACGACCGTTGATGGCATCATCAGCGGACAGATCCGCACCAACAACGTGCGTGGCGTGCAGATTGGCCGTGGTGGTTCTCGTGTCATTGCCGCGATGCAGCAGAACTTGGGAGTTCGTGTAGACGGATACCTTGGCCCGCAAACCATCAAGGCCATGCAACGGGCTCTCGGCACTAAGCATGACGGCGTGATTAGCAATCGTTCCCGCATGGTAATTGTCTTGCAGGAGCGACTCAATGCAGGCACGCTTCCTTTCTGATATCTAAATGGATCGATTTAGAACCATTTTGAATTAGCCTCACTCGCTTCGGCGGGTGGGGCTTTTTGTTGTCTTAGTATGCCGCTGATGATAAACTAGAAGTACCCCAGAAATGGGGTGCCCCGCTACCCACTGACTCTTGCGCCAAGAGCAGATGTGATGGCCTCACTCGCTTCGGCGGGTGGGGCTATTTTTGTGCGGTCCAAATTGGCATATTGATATGATGTACTAAAACGGCATTGTATATCATCGAATGATTTTTTTAAAATGGAGTATCGTTTCTCACGGCCTCACCCTTTGCGGGGTGGGGCTATTTGTTTTGTGTTATGATTACATCGAGTAAAAGATGAATCATCACCAGGGACGGACCAGTCAACCGGACCATCTTTCACGCCTTCCGTCTGCCGGAAGGTTTTTATTTTGCGCTGAGTTGCGTGCCGTTAGGCAATCTGATTTCAGTTGAACAAGCCTATGTTGGACATAAGTGGGACAGAATACGTCGTTGACGCCTGTGGGGCGGCAATGTTAGAATCCGGTAAACGGCTGCGGTGGCCCGACAGAGATGTCGGGCCTATTTTTTCGCCATTTTTAAAAGTATGCTAGGATGGAACTCATAATTGACAAGGCGGTGGCAGCGATGATCAAGGGGCAGACCCTGAGCCTAGACGAGGTGCAAGAGGACCAGACGTACAGCGGCTGCAGCTTGACGGTGTCCAGCGAAGACATTCGACTCTCCGGCGTGACGTTCGCCAACTGCCGCTTTGCGCAAACCGATTTTCGCGGCGGCGAGTGGCTGGATTGCACCGTGAAAGGCAGTCGCTTTCTCACCGCGGATTTCACCGGCAGCGTGATGTACCGCTGCCGCTTTGAAGGCTGTCAGCTGATGGGCGCCGACTTCACGCGCAGCACTTGGCGCGAGGTGACGGTGCAGGACTGCCAAGCCACATACTTGATCCTGGCCGAGGCCAAGCTCAAGAACGTCCAATTTGTTGACACCAAGCTGACCGAAAGCAGTTTTCAGGCCGCCAGCATGGTTAAGCCCGGACTCAAAATTTTCGGCGGCGACGTGACCGGTGCGGATTTTTCCGACGCCAAGCTTTCGCAGGTCAACTTGGCCAAAACGCGCTTTGACAGTCTCTTGTTCACGCCGGCGCTGCTGCAGGGGCTGAAAATCAACCAGTTTCAGGCGGCGGTGATCGCCGGCAGCTTGGGTGCGGACATCGTCGCCGAGTGACGCGAAGGAGGATAGCCATGATTAAAACCACACTGAAGCGCCTCGGCATCGTCTTCTTGCTATTTCTGGCATACAGTTACGCCGAGTACATGGTGCTGGTGCCAACGCTTCGCTCCCACGGGCGCGCCGGCACGCTGGTGGTTGCCGGCCTGTTCACGGTGGTGTTCGGGATTCTGCTGCTCCTGCTTTGGCGCACCTACCAGTGGTTCCTGAGCAAAGAGGATGCCGCGCACTGGCACCGTAAACCACTGGATTTAAAAATGGTCGGGTTTGAGGCGCTGATGGTGCTGCTGATGTACGGGGTGCAAATCGCCGGCGGGCTGCTGCAGGCGCACGGCGCGACTAGCGAGCCGGCGAACCAAAGCAGTCTGATGGCGATCATGCAGCAGGCGCCGCTGGCCATGACGCTGATTGCCTGCGTCGGCGGCCCGGCTGTTGAGGAGCTCTTATTCCGAGGCCTGCTGATGCACAGCTTCCCGCACCAGGAAAAAATTGGCTGGCGCGTGGTGGCTGTGGTCCTGTCCTCGATGGTCTTCGGCTTGGCGCACACTTCTTTCACTGATCCGCTCAATTGGGCGATTTACAGTGCTCTGGGCGCGGTTTTCGCGCTGACCTATGCCTACACCGGCGACATTCGGTACTCGATGTTCCTCCATTTTTTGAACAACCTCGCGGCGCTGATGCTGTGAGACGAACGTCCAGCTGCCCTGGGCGGTTTTTTATTTGGCAATCCGCGTGCTGAGGGGCAAAATGAAGGCGATGAGAAAGGGTGGGGAAAATGGATTTCTTTAAGCCGCAGGTCAAACACTTTGGGTTTAAAATGGCGGCAATCATCGTGGCCGGTATCGTCGGGATCTTTGTGGAAATGCTGCTGACGGCTAGGCTTGGCCTGAACGGCGACACCTGGGAGAGCCTGGGTGAAATTGCCGGCGGGCTGGTGATGCTGACCCTTGCGATGTGGTGGCTGCACCTGCCGCTGCTGGCTAAGCCGCAACACGTCCGCCTCGGGATTTTGGCGGTGATGACCATGCTGGTCGTCGGCTGCCTGGATTACGGGCCACTGCCAACGTTTTCGGCGCACCGGCTGGGGCGGGCGGTACTGTTCGGGCTGTCCGCTGGCATTTTTGAGGAGGTAATAACGCGCGGTCTGCTCTTGTTTCTCTTTTATCGCCACACGCCGCGGCACCTGTCAGCGTTTTGGTGGAGCGGGGTGATGTCCGCGTTGTGCTTTGGGGCGATTCACCTGACCAATTTGGGCAGCAACCAGGATCTGAAGCAGACGCTGATCCAGGTGCTGTACGCCACGGCCTTGGGGCTGGGCGCCGCCGGCATTTACCTGCTGACGCACAACCTTGGGTTCACCATTTTTCTGCATGCCTTCTTTGACGCTTTCTCCTACTATTTCTCCCCGGGCGGGGCCAGTGCCGGCTCTTACATTGGGGATAATTGGCAGGACCAGCTGTTCCTCTGGGTCATGGTAGTGGTCCACCTGGCAGTGGGCATCTACCTGATTTGGCTGGTCAGTCGCGAGGCCAAACACCGGGCAGTATCATAAAAACGAGAGGCTGAGACATCAAGCGGTTTTAGCCCAAAGCAAAAGCGCCCCTGCACCACGACTCGTTTTTAGAATCGCGGTGCAGGGGCGTTTGTGCACTTGGGCGTTGCTTGATGGAACGCGACTAGGCAATTTTGTCTCAGTCGCCTCGTTTGCGTTAGTGAGCCGGATTTGAGGCAGCCGCATGGTCCGCGGCGTCGATCGTTTCGTACAAGTCCTTGGGCAGCGCCGCAACCAGCGGGCTCGGCCGGTCCAGCGCGATGAGGATCAGGGTGTGCAAGGCGCGGGACGCCAGGGTGTACAGGACGTCGGCGTCGCTGGCCTGGTCGTAGGTGCCGGCGGAAATGTCAAAGCCGACCACCGCGTCGAACTCCAGGCCTTTAGCCAGGTAGACCGGCAGAATGACGCAGTCGGCGTGGAGCTGATGGTCGCTTGCCGTTAGTAGCTGCACCGGCACGTCGAGTTGCAGCGTGGTGAACAGCTGGGCGGCCTGGGCCGCGTCGCGCGTGAGCACGGCCACCGTCGTGTTGGTTTCCAACAGCTGGTTGAGGGTGCGAATCAGCCCGGTGCGGTAGGCATTTTTGGGCACGGTCACGAGTTGCGGCTTGGTGCCGCCGCGGGTGAAGGCCTGAATGTGGTCGTTGACCGGCAAGAGAGCCTTGGCGAAGTTGGTAATCGGCAGAGTCGACCGGTAGCTGCGGTTGAGGTTGATCAGGCGCACTGAACTGGTGGCAAAAACCGCTGAGATCTCGTGGATGAAGTCGCTGGGCTGATAGTCGGTCGTGAACACATCCTGGCGCGCGTCGCCGAGCAGGGTGAGCTTAGCCTTGGGAAAGGCGAAGTGGAGGTAGCGCAGCTGGGCCATCGAGTAGTCCTGCATCTCATCGATGAAGACGTACTGGATCGCGTGATTTTGCCCGGAGCCGGCGATCAGGTCGCGCAGGTACAGCACTGGGGCGGCGTCGGCCAGGCGCAGAATGTGGGCCTCAAGGTCGGTTTGGTAGGCGCGGCTCATTTCGGCCCAGACGTTGCCGGCGACCGGCGGCTGGCACTGCGCCAGGAAACGGGCATAGTCCTGGTAGGGGTCGAGGAAGTAATCGTTGTAAATCGCATCGTAAACCGGCGAAAAGGCGTCCTTAACCAGCTGGGTGGCGATGTAGCGCTGCTCATCTTCGCCGTTTTCAAAGCGCTTATCGCCTAAAATGTCGCGGGCTTCGCCAGACGACAGGCTGCCCAGGCGCTCCTGCACCCAGTCGTCGTAAATCGCGAGCTTGATGCGGGTCTTGAGCCGTTTGATCAGGGCGTTCTTGGTGTCGAGGAATTTGTTGGCCGCAGTGGCTTGGGCCGGCTGGCTGGCAAAAATCTTCGTGATGGTTTTGGCGGAGAAGAAGACCTCCCCGTTCAATGTGATATCGATGAAGTACGGGATGCGGCCTGGCGTGTTGGCGTAGGCCTTCAGCTCATCGAGGTAGCTGGCGCGCTCCTTGTAGCGGCGGATTGCCTTGGCGGCTTCAGGCAGACTTTCGTGGTCGCGCTCGTAACGTTCAAACAGGGTCTCGACGTGCAGCCCGGAGAAGCGCTTGGCCAAAAACTCGGCGAGCGTCGCCTGGCGCATGTTCTTTTCCCCCAGCGACGGGAGCACTTCGGAAATGTAATTAGCAAAGAGCTGATTGGGTGAGAACATCACCATTTGGTCGGCGTCCAGGTCCTTTTGGCTGTGATACAGCAGGTAGGCGACGCGCTGCAGCACCGCCGAGGTTTTCCCTGAGCCCGCCACGCCTTGCACGACCAGCAAGTCGTGCTTGGTGTCGCGAATGATGTCGTTTTGCTCCTGCTGAATGGTCGCGACGATGTTCTTCATATAAACGTCGCTTTGCGCGCCTAACACGGATTGCAGGATCTCATCGCCGACGGTTTCGTCGGTGTCGAACATGTTGGTGATGCGGCCGTGCTCAATGGTGAACTGGCGCTTGTTGACGAGCTCGACGGTTTCCGGTCCGAAGGGGGTGGTGTAGGTCACCTGCCCCAGCGTCCCGTTGTAGTATATTGAAGCAATCGGTGCGCGCCAGTCGTACACCAGAAAGTCGTCGTCCTGGTCGATGAACGTGCCCAGCCCGATGTACAAGGTGTCAGGCTCGCCGTCTTGAATGATGTCGATGCGGCCAAAATACGGCGTGTCTTGCAGCAGGCGCAGGCGCCGCTGCTCTTTTTCCAGAATCTGCTCGTTTTCGACGGCGCGGGCGACCATGGTCTTCTGCTGTTGAACAGCAGCATTGGTTTCCATGCGGTCATCGATTTCGGTGATGTTGACGCGGGTGGCATCACCGTAGGCCCGCTCAATGCGGGTGGTTTCACGGTGGGCCCGGGCCAGTTGCTGCTTGACGATGGTCAGCCGCTGCGTCAACTTGGCCCGCACGAAGTCGACGCGTGCCTGTTCTTCCTGCTTCGTCTGATTTTGCATGGACGCCCTCCTCGCTTAAAAATCGTGCAATCAGTGTAGGCTTTTTGGCCGTGGTTGTAAAGCAGCCCGGTACAAATGTTTGCTTACCAAACGTGGGAAAGTGTTATCTTTAGAGTACATAGAATTAGATACGGAGGACACTATGCAGGCATTGTGGGAGACCTTTTTAGACCAGCGCGGGACGCTGTTGACCAAGCTGGTGGAGCACCTTCAGCTGTCTTTGATCGCGCTGCTGTTGGCGCTGTTGATCGCGATTCCGCTGGGCATCTGGGCCCAAAACCATGATCGGTTTGCCGGTTTTCTGCTGCAGGTGACGGGGATCTTACAGACGATTCCCAGCCTGGCCCTGCTGGGACTGCTGATTCCCATCGTCGGCATTGGCACCGCGCCGTCGATCATTGCCCTGGTCGTTTACGCGCTGCTGCCGATTTTTCAAAACACGTACACTGGGCTGCATGAAATCGACCCGGCTTATAAAGAAGCCGAAGAAGCCTTTGGCATGAGCAAGCCGCAGCGCCTGATCAAGGTCGAGCTGCCGCTGGCGATGCCCGTGATCCTGGGCGGGGTCCGCACCGCGGCCGTTCTGATCATCGGCACTGCTACCCTGGCGGCGCTGGTTGGCGGCGGCGGCCTGGGCGACATCATCATGCGCGGAATCAACCTGAACGACCCGACGCTGACGCTGCTGGGTGCTTTGGCCTCAGCACTACTGGCGATCCTGTTTTCCTGGTTCATCTCGATGTTTTCCAAATGGCGCTGGCAGGTGTCCGCCGTGGTTTTAGGGGCGTTGGTGCTCGGTTTTGGCGGCTATGCGACCTATCAGACGGTGGCCCCAAAGCCGGAGACCATCATTGTGGCCGGCAAGCTGGGCTCTGAGCCCGAGATCCTGATCAACATGTACAAGGATCTGATTGAGCAGGCGGATGCGAACGTGAAGGTCGAACTGAAGCCGAACTTTGGTCAGACCAGTTTTCTCTACAGCGCACTTAAAAGCGATAAAATCGACATTTACCCTGAATTCACCGGGACGGTTGTCAGCAGCCTGTTGAAGCCTTCCAAGAAGCAGGCCGCGCAGATTGCTGAAGGCCAGGACCCGTACCCAATCGCCGAATCCCTGCTGAATCAGCAGGGCCTAAGCCTCGGCAAACCGATGGCCTATAACAATACCTATGCCGTCGTCGTCAAAAAGGCCTGGGCCGAGCAGAACGGGGTCACGAAGATCTCGGATCTGACCAAGCTCAACACGCCGCTGAAGGCCGGGTTTGATGTTGAATTCAACGCGCGCGAGGACGGCTACAAGGGCATCCAAAGCAAGTACGGCGTCAGTTTCACGGTCAACACGCTGGATTCCTCAATGCGTTATCAGGCGCTCAACCGCGGCCAGGTGCAGGTGACGGATGGGTACTCGACCGACTCGCAGATCCGCCAGTATCATTTGCTGGCCCTGCAGGATGACCGCAAGCTGTTCCCAGTTTACCAAGGCGCCCCGCTGATGCGGACGCAGTTTGCCAAAGATCATCCTAAGCTCACCGCCGCGCTGAATCAGCTGGGCGGTAAGATTTCTGAAGCGGATATGCAGGAAATGAACTACGAGGTCAACGTGCAGGGGAAGTCGGCCAGTGCGGTCGCCAAGACTTACCTGACCAAGCATGGCCTGTTAAAGGAGGCGCGCTGATGACCAAAGACGTCTTGCGTTTTGAACACGTGGTCAAGCAGTTTGAAGGCACTACCGCGGTCAAGGACCTGAACCTGACAATCGGCGACGGCGAGCTGTTCGTGCTGGTCGGCGCGTCCGGCTCTGGCAAAACGACCACGCTGAAAATGATCAACCGGCTGATCGAGCCGACCGACGGCAACATTTACTTTAACGATAAGCGGCTCATTGACACGGATCTGCGTGATTTAAGGTGGAATATCGGCTACGTGCTGCAGCAGATCGCCCTGTTTCCCAACATGACCGTGGCGCAGAACATTGCGCTGATTCCGCAGATGAAGCACTGGTCAAAGGAGCAGATTCGTGAAACGGTTGACGAGATGCTGACTGCGGTGGACCTGGAGCCCAAACAGTACCGCGACCGGATGCCGGCCGAGCTGTCCGGCGGCGAGCAGCAGCGGGTGGGCATTTGCCGGGCGCTGGCGACCAAACCACCGATGGTGCTGATGGACGAGCCTTTTTCGGCGCTGGATCCAATCTCGCGCACCAGCTTACAGGACATGGTGCTGCGGTTACATAAAAAAATGAAAACGACGATTGTTTTTGTCACGCACGACATGAACGAGGCCATGAGGCTCGGTGATCGGATCGCTGTCATGCGTGAAGGGGTGCTTCAACAAGTGGCGACCCCTGAAGAAATTGCCTCGAATCCAGCCAGCAACTTTGTTTCGGATTTCTTTGCCAGCGCCGCCCCAGAAGTGTTGGACACGCCGCTCATCGAACTGCGGCGGTTTGCCGACAGGAGTACTGAGGCGGGCGAGGCGCAGGAGGGCGATCCTTTGCGCGCAATTTTGACCCCGCTGGGCGAGGGCAAATCCGTGACAGTAGCGTGTCAGCAAGGTAACTTTAAGGTAAACGCGACGCAGGTGATGGCCTTTTTGGCCGACGTTGCCAAGGATTAAAGGGGGAGAACACATGCAGCAGTATGATGTGATCGTGATCGGTGGCGGCCCAGGAGGGCTTGCCGCGGCCTATCCGCTGGCTTCAGCGGGTAAGAAAGTGTTGGTCGTGGAGCGCGATTTATGGGGCGGGACCTGCCCGAACTACGGCTGCGACCCGAAGAAAATGCTATACAGTGCGGTGCAGGCCAAAACCTACGCCGCGCGCATGACCAAGGCAGGGCTGAACGGCATCCCGGACATCAACTGGCCCAAGCTGATGGCGTTTAAGCGCGCCTACACGCGCACGGTGCCGAGCGGCACGCGCAGCGGGGTGACTGGTGCCGGCATGATGGCCGTTGATGGTGAAGCGCGCTTTATCGACGAACACACCATCGCGGTCGGTGAGGATATGTACGAGGGGCAGGATATCATTATTGCCACTGGCGTGCAGCCCGTTTTGCCTGACATCAGAGGCCGCGAGCTGATCGCCACCAGCCGCGACTTTCTCGACATGGATCACTTGCCTCAGCACATCGCCTTCATCGGTGCGGGCTATGTCAGCATGGAGTTGGCCAACATCGCCGCAGCCGCTGGGGCGGAAGTTGACGTGATCATGCACGGCGACCGCGCCCTGCGCGGCTTTCCCGCAGCGGCGGTCGATGCGCTGCAAAAAGCCATGCAAAATGAACACATCCACTTCCACGAAAACATTGAACTTAAGCGGGTCGATGAGACACCACAGGGCACGCTGCGGCTGCAGGCCGATGGCTTCACCCTAGACGTGCAACGCGTCTTTGCGGCGATGGGGCGGCGGCCGGACGAGCAGCTGCACCTCAACCGGGCGCACGTCAAAACGACGGCACGCGGCATTGTCGTGAACGAGTTTTTGGAAACCACGACGCCGCACATCTACGCGATTGGGGACGTTGCGGCCACCAGCCAGCCTAAGCTGACGCCGGTAGCGGGCTTTGACGGCCGCTATGTCGCGGAACACCTGCTGGGCAGCGCCGCGCCGATTGCCTATCCGGCGATTCCAACGACGGTGTACGGCAGCCTGGAAATTTCCAAAGTCGGCGTGTCCCCAGAGTCTGCCGCCGGAGATGATCGTTATGTGGTGAAAAGCGAGGACGTGACCCACTGGTACACTTACAACCGGACCCAGGAGACTTTTGCCTCGGTGACCGTGGTTGAGGAAAAGGCGACCAACCTGATTGTCGGCGCCACTGTGGTCTCAAGCAGCGCGGAGTCGCTGGTGAACCTGCTGACCATGGCAATCAACACGAAGACTCCTGCGGATCAGGTGCAACGGATGGTCTTTGCCTACCCGAGTGAGGCCAGCGACATGGACTACCTGCTGTAATCCGGTTTGATTTTGGCATTGCCCGTGCTATCATTAACCTATATTCGCGTCAATGCGGGTGATGAGTAGCTGAGGGCAATTGCGTGCAGGAAGTCGACGATACTGAAAAGTCGGCCGCAGCTTTCAGTGAATTGGCTCACCCAAGGCGCTCGGTGGGTGCGCCTTAAGCCGCTTGAGAGTGCCGGTTTAGTCCGGTGAAGTTAGGTGGTACCGCGCAAAGCCGTCCTATGTAAAGCATGGGGCGGTTTTTTGTTGTAAGGTGCGCCAGCCCGGAGCCCGATTAAAGTCCAAGCCCCTTCCTCAAACATCTCAACAATCAATTAGGAGGATCATTTCATGTCCAAAAAAGTCATTTTAACCGGCGATCGTCCAACCGGCCGCTTGCATATCGGCCACTACATCGGCTCTTTGAAGAACCGCGTGGAGCTGCAAAACTCTGGCGATTACGATACCTTCATCATGATTGCCGACACGCAGGCGCTGACTGACAACGCGCGCGACCCGGAGAAGATCCGGCACTCGCTAATGGAGGTTGCGCTGGATTACCTGGCCGTCGGCATCGATCCGGCCAAGTCGACCATTTTGATTCAAAGCGGGGTCCCGGCGTTGACTGAGCTGACGATGTACTACCTGGATCTGGTCACCGTGTCTCGCTTGGACCGCAACCCCACAGTGAAGACCGAGATCAAGCAGAAGGAATTCGGCGCGTCCGTGCCCGCCGGCTTCTTCATCTACCCGGTCAGCCAGGCTGCCGACATTACGGCGTTCAAGGCCGACACGGTCCCAGTGGGCGACGATCAGGAACCGATGCTGGAACAGGCCCGCGAAATTGTCCGCACGTTCAACCGGACGTACAACAAGGACGTGCTGGTCGAACCGGAAGGGTACTTCCCGGCCAAGGGACTTGGCCGCCTGCCAGGGATTGACGGCAACGCTAAAATGAGCAAGTCCCTAAACAACGGGATTTACCTTGCCGACGATGCCGACACCGTGCAAAAGAAAATCATGTCCATGTACACCGACCCCGACCACATTCACGTGGAGGACCCGGGCAAGGTCGAAGGCAACGTGGTGTTTACCTACCTGGACATTTTTGATCCGGATAAAAAGCAGGTCGCGGCGCTCAAGGACCAGTACCAGCGCGGCGGTTTGGGTGACGTCAAGCTCAAGCGCTACCTCAACGAGGTCATGGAGCAGATCCTGACCCCGATCCGCACCCGCCGTGCGCAGTACGCCGAGGACATGGGTCAGGTCCAGCAGATGCTCATCGACGGGACCAAGCACGCCAACGAGGTCGCAAACCAGACACTCGACGAGGTGCGCGACGCCATCGGCTTTAATTACTTCAAATAAATTGTCTCATTCTTAGGGCTGATGCTGCCTAGTCGAAACATGTTAAACTAGGCGTATCAACCCGTTTTTTTATTTTAGTGAAACGAAGGAGAACGTTATGCAAAAAAAGAAGCTCAGTCCGCTGGCTATCACGTGGATCGTGATCGCGGCGGTCGCAGTCATCGTTGGCATATACAGCATCAGCACCTATAACTCGCTGCAAAAGCAGAACCAGGAAGTCGAGGCGCAGTGGAGCCAGGTCGAAAACGTTATGCAGCGCCGCGCCGACTTAGTGCCGAACCTGGTCAGCTCCGTTCAGGGCTCGATGAAGCACGAGGATAAAATCTTCGGCACCATCGCCAAAGCCCGTGAGAATTATAACAAGGCGAACACGACCACGGCCAAGGCCAAAGCTGATGACCAGCTGAACAGTAGTGTCGGCACCTTGGTTTCCGTCATCCAGGAACAGTACCCGACGCTGGCGTCCAACCAGAACGTGCAAACCTTGATGACGCAGCTGGAAGGCTCCGAAAATCGCATCTCCGTTGAGCGCAAGCGGTACATCGAGGACGTGCGCGACTACAACCAAAGCGTCGTCACCTTCCCGAAGAACCTGTTTGCCTCGATGATGGGGCTCGGCCAGAAGCCGACCTTTAAGGCCAACCCGGGGGCCGACGAAGTGCCGAAGGTCAACCTCGGCGATTAGGAGGCCGCACATGAAAAAACGCTGGCTTAGCGTTTTATTCCTGCTGCCGCTGGCGTTCCTTTTTCTGCATGCCACCCCAGTTGAGGCGGTCAGCTACCCGGCAAAGCCCACTGGCGATTCTTATTACGCCGATGAGCTGAATTTGCTCGAGCCGCAGACGCAAACGCTGATTAATGACAAGAACCGCTCGTGGGAGCAGACTAAGCAGAAGCCCGCCGTCGCCGTGGCGGTGATCAAATCCTCCGGCGGCGAGGACCTCGGCGACTACGCCCCAGACCTGTTCAGCAAGTGGGGTGTGGGCCAGAAAAACAGCGACAACGGGGTTCTGCTCGTGTACGCCGATAATCACGGCGCCCAGAACCTGTTCATCGAAGTCGGCTACGGTCTGGAAGGGGATCTGCCCGATGCAATGGCCGGCCGTATCCTGCAGGACAACAAGACACTGATCAAATCCAAAAACGATGCCGAGGTCAATAAGGGCCTGCGCAACGTTTTCAACGCGGTCGCGACCGTCATCGACAAAAAGTACAAGTTCAAAACCGATGACAACACGGTGTCCGACAGCCAAATGGCGCAGTACCAAGAGCGCCAACGCAGTGACGAAAACGGCGGTGGCGGCATCCTGGCCACGCTGATCACGCTGTTTATTGTGGTGGCCATCATTGCGCTGTTTTTCAGCGGCGGCAACAATCACCGCGGCGGTCGGGGCGGTGGCACTGGCTTCTGGCTCTGGTGGCTGCTTGGTGACCTGCTGTCCAGCTCTAACCGCAACGACCGGTGGGGCGGCGGCAGTGGATTCGGCGGCGGAGGCGGCTTTGGTGGCGGCTCCGGCGGTGGGTTCGGCGGTGGCTCCTCCGGGGGTGGCGGCGCCGGTATTTAACGCAAAAGTTCGGATTCGGCAGGCTGCGGTCTGCCGAATTTTTTTGTTTTAATCTGCTATATGACGGAATTATATCAACTCGTTTTTACGGGCGCCGCTTCAGGCCAATTGTGATACAGTGATTCAAGGCATTTGGTTTGAGTGGAGGAGGAAATACATGCACACGCTGACAAAGGGCAATCCCATCAAGCTCATCTTCTTTTTTACGATCCCGCTGTTGATTGGGAATATTTTTCAGCAACTGTATAGTTTCATGGATGCACTGATCGTCGGGCGGACCATTGGCAAGGACGCGCTGGCGGCGGTTGGGGCGACTGGGTCGGTTAACTTTCTGATCATCGGGTTTGCGCAGGGCCTGACCGCCGGGCTTTCCGTGCTGACGGCGCAGGCGTACGGCGCGCGCGACGAACGCGGCGTGCGGCGCAGTTTTGGGGTGTCGATTTGGATCTGTGTGGCCCTGTCGGTAGTGCTCACCGCGGCGGCGGCCGTGATGACGCGGCCGATTCTGGTGTTGATGCAGACGCCACCGGAGATTTTGGAAAACTCCGTGGCCTTTCTGCGGGTCATCTTCTACGGGATCGCGGCGTCGATGGCCTTCAACCTGCTGAGCAACATGATGCGGGCGCTGGGCGACTCCCGCACGCCGCTGATTTTTCTCATCATCGCAACCGTCATCAACATCATCCTTGAGTTCACCTTTATTCTCGGGTTCCACTGGGGCGTGCCAGGGGCAGCCTGGGCCACAGTGACTGCGCAGGCGATTTCTGCGGTACTGTGCTGGATTTACATTAAACTGCGGGTCCCACTGCTCAACATTCACAGAAGCGACCTGAAGTTTGACTGGCCTGAGATCAAGCACCACATGGTCGTGGGGATGCCGATGGGCTTTTCCATGTCGATCATCGCCATTGGATCGATTATTTTGCAGGTCATGCTCAACACGCTGGGCACCGATGCGGTCGCGGCGTACACGGCGGCCGGCCGTATCGATCAAATCGCCACACTGCCGGCGTCGTCCTTTGGGGTGACGATGGCCACCTATGCGGCGCAGAACCTCGGGGCTCGCGAGTACGGGCGCATTCGGCGCGGGGTGCACCAGACCTTGCTGCTGAACGTCGGCATTTCGGCGGTGCTGGGGGCTTTGATCATCGTCTTCTCCAAACCCCTGGTCAACCTGTTTCTGGGGCCGAATCAGCCGGCGGTCACGGCGCTGGCGCAGACTTACTTCCACTATAACGCCAGCATGTACTGGCTGCTGGCGATCCTGTTTACGATGCGCAACCTGCTGCAGGGCCTGGGACACACGCTGGTGCCGACCGTTGCTGGACTGTTTGAGCTGATGATGCGCGCGTTTGCCGGCATCGTGCTGGTCGCGCACCTCGGCTTTACCGGTGCGTCAATGGCCAACCCGCTGGCCTGGGTCGGCTCCGTGTTCGTTTTGGTCAACATGTACGTTCGGACGATGCGGCGGATCCGGCAGAAGGAGGACGCCCAAGTGCAAGCTCAGCAAAGGAGCCTGGACGATGCCAACAAAGCAGAGCAAATCAATTGATCCGACTTTAAAAGGACTCCTCAAGTGGGGCCTGATCATCATCGGCATCGGGGCCGCCATGTTCCTGATCCAGCTGGTGTTGGGGCTGTTTTTTGCCAATGCTGGGGTGACCGGCGAGTCCATGGCGCCGCACCTGAATCCGGGCGACCGGCTGGTGGTGCGCCGGCATGCCAAGATTCACCGCTTCGACGTGATCACGTTTGACAGTCCCGAAGAACCCGGCCGCGCCTACATCAAGCGGGTGATTGGGCTGCCGGGCGACACCGTGGCCGTGCGCCGCGATGTGCTGTACATCAACGGCAAACGGGTAAAGGAGCCGTTCATCACGCCTGCGTTCAAACGCAAGGTCATGGCCTTTGAGGCCAAGCAAAATGGTGAGACCGGGAACAGTCCTGCCTTTACCCCGAACTTTTCACTGGCTTCGCTCAAGGCGACGCGGACCCGCACGGTGCCGGAGGATGCCTATTTCGTGCTGGGGGACAACCGGCCGGTGTCGTATGACAGTCGTAAATTCGGGTTTGTGAAGCGGTCGAAAGTGTTCGGCGTCGTCAAGTGGCGCTACTGGCCGTTAAACGCGGTGGAAAAATTCTAAGGAGGCTTGCATGATGCAAGTGATTCGTGAAACACTGACCACGCCGTTGTCCAAGGACGCCTATTTTGACGCGTACCTGATGGATCAGTACGAGGATTTGGAACCTGATCGCGTGCGACCCGCCGCTGTAATTGCCCCGGGCGGCGGCTACGCGTTTGTTTCACCGCGCGAAGGCGAACCCGTCGCCATGGCGCTGCTGGCCAAGGGCTGCCAGGCGTTCGTGCTGCATTACAGCGTTGGGCCTGAGCACCGGTTTCCGACAGCGCTTTTGGAGCTTGCCGAGGCGGTGCGGACGATTCGCCAGCACGCGGCCGAGTGGCATGTGAACCCTGAGGCCATCATCGGGGTCGGTTTTTCTGCCGGTGGCCATCTGGTCGCAAGTTTAGGCACGCTGATTGCGCAAACGGTGCTCGCCGACTACCAGGATGATGAGATCCGGTTAAACGGGATGATGCTCGGCTATCCGGTGATCACCAGCGGTGAATTTAAGGAGCCCGGCTCGTTTGACCAGCTGATTGGGCCTGACGCTTCGCCGGCGCTGCGGTTGCAAGTGTCTCTGGAGCGGCAGGTCAGCGCACAGACGCCGCCGACTTTTCTGTGGACAACCATGACCGACGAAACCGTGCCGGTCGAAAACAGCATCCGCTTCGCCGAGGCGCTCCACGAGCACGACGTGGCCTGCGAGCTGCACATTTTTCCGACCGGCCGCCACGGCCTGAGCCTGGCCACGCGCGAAACCTGGAGCCAGCGGCACGACTACGGCAAAGAACCGGTGGTGGCCCAGTGGCTGCCGCTGTTTGCCACCTGGCTGCAACAGTTCATGTAATCGCCCTGACGTTTTCCGCGGACTCACCAAATTTCGGGTGAGCCTTTTTTTGCTGGCTAATTCGAAAATAATCTAAATAGTTGTTGACGGCACACCGCCAAGGTCTTACTATCTACTTAGATAATTATCAAAATAGAAAAACGGAGGCAGGACCATGGCAATGAGTGACACTCTGAAGGCCATTTCCGATCCGGTGCGGCGCAAGATCTTGAACCTGCTGAAGGACGAGTCGAAACCGGCCGGTGAAATCGCGGCCCAGTTCGACCTGACACCGGCGACGGTGTCGTACCACTTGAAGCTGCTCAAGCAGGCGAATTTGATCACCGAGCGGCGCGAGAAGAATTTTATCTACTACGACCTAAACGCCAGCGTGTTCGAGGAAGTACTCAGCTGGATTTACAGTTTGGGAATTGGAGGCGAGTCTGATGACAAAAAATAAATGGGTCCTGATGGCGATCACCAGCGCTGTCATCTTAGCCACGATGCTGTACGGCGCAAGTCAATACAGTGCGCTGCCGGCGACGTTGGTGACGCACTGGGGCGTCGACAATCAGCCAAACGGGTGGATGCCCAAAGCGCTGGTCGTGTACGGCTTGCCGCTGCTGATGCTGGCCGCCCACTGGTTGGCCGTTGGCACCACGTACTGGGCCAGCAGCCGTGGCAAAAGTGCGCCGCGGTTTGAACGCATCACTGTGTGGATCATTCCAGTGGTGACGGTGGTCATCTACGTGGCAACGATTCGTTACGCCCTAGGCCAGGCGGTCAACATTCGGCTGTGGGCGATTGCCGTGGTCGGCGCCATCTTCATTGTGATGGGCAACTACCTGCCGACCGTGCCGGTAAGCACGGCGCACCAAGGCTGGGTCGGGGTCGGTTATCACGTGCCGTGGCAGGTGAAAAACCCCGCCGGTGCGCTGAAGGCCATGCGCGTGTTGGGCTATGTGATGGTGGCCGGCGGCGTCTTGATGCTGGTCAGCCTGTTCTTCCCACCGGTGGTCTCCGTGGTTGCGTTGGTGCTGCTGATTGCCGCCATGATCGTGGTAATGCCGCTGAGCTACCGGTGGACGACGCGCACTGATAAGTAACGCTTGCCGAATGCTGACTACAACCGGGCTTGATTTGATAGGGAGAAGCTTTAGAAGTGGAAAAATCAGGAATTTTGTTTCATAACGTTGAACGGATCCGCGAGACCTCGGCCGGGCCGCTGCTAGACCGGGTGCCTGAAACGGTGTTTGGGCAGCTGGACGAACCGGCCACGCACACCTCGTCTGACGCCAGTGGAGTGGAGCTGCGGTTTGTGATGAAGGCGTCGACCGTCACGCTCAAGCTGGCGGTGGAAAAAGCCGCCGAGGCGCAGGTGGCCTATATTCGCTACGGCACGTTTCCAGGGACCTGGGCGGCCTCGTCGCGCATCTTGACCCCGCAGAAGACGACTATCACGATCCCGCGGCCGGAAAACCTCGCACGGTTGCAGGCACTGGCCACGCAGCAGCACTTGGCTTTTGATCCGGCGGTGGTGCGGGTTTGCCTGCCTTATTGCCGCAACTACTTTTACGGCGTCAGTGGGGACGTCGCGGTGCCAGCACCGATGCAATTGCCGCAGCGGACATACCTGGCCTACGGGTCTTCGATTACGCATGGGTCACTGGCCCTGAATCCGTTCGCGACGTATCCGCAGTTAGTCGCCGACCGGTTCAAGGCTGATCTGCTCAACTTCGGGTTTCCGGGGTCCGCGTGGTTGGAGCCTGCCGTAGCCGATTACCTGGTCGGCCGTGATGACTGGCAGTTCGCCTCACTTGAAATGGGCATCAACGTGCTTGGCGCCTTTTCGCCTGATGCCTTTCGGACCCGGGTACGACGCTTTATCGCCCCATTTGCGGCCGATCCGCGCCCGGTGGTGGCCACGGACATGGTCGTGACCGACTATCCGGAGGACCCAGCCAAAGTGGCCGCCTTCCGCCGCATTGTGCGCGAGGAAACCGTCGACAAGCTCCCGTACATCAGCGGTCTCGATCTGCTGGCCGACATGACCGCCTTAAGTTCAGACCTGCTGCATCCGACTGCTCAGGGGATGGCGCAAATTGCTGCGCACCTGGGTGATTTTCTTGCCAGCCAGGGTGTGGCCTGACAATCTGTCCACTAAAAAAACGTGGCCACTTCAACATTGAAGAGACCACGTTTTTATGCCTAATTATGGATGCATTAAGGCAAGTCGTTGCCTGCCGCAAAGTAGATGTCATACCACTCCTGGCGCGTCAGTGTGATGTCGCCGGCTTCGGCGATGTTGGCAATGCGCTTGGCGTTGGTGGTGCCGGCAATGACCTGAGTGCCTGGCACCCGGATCAGCCAGGCCGCCGCAATCGCACTGGAATTCGTGTGGTACTTATCAGCCAACTCCTGGAGTTTGGCGTTAAGCTTCGGGAACTTCGGGTTGTCAATGAAGACGCCCTCGAAGAAGCCGTACTGGAACGGGCTCCACGCCTGGATGGTCATGTCGTGCAGCTGCGAGTACTCAAGAATCGACCCATCGTGGTCAACGGAGCGGTCGTCGGTCATGTTGACATGAATACCGTTATCGATCATGCCAGTGTGGGTGACGGCAAACTGCAACTGGTTGGCGACCAGCGGCTGCTTGACCGCCTTTTTCAGCAGTTCGATCTGCATCGGGTTGCAGTTGGACACGCCGAAGTGGCGCACTTTGCCGGCGGCTTGCAGCGCGTCAAAGGCGGCCGCGACTTCTTCCGGTTCCATCAATGCGTCTGGCCGGTGCAGCAGCAGGACGTCCAGGTAGTCGAGGCCGAGGCGCTTCAGCGAGCCGTCAACGGCTTCGGTGATGTGCTGCTTGGAAAAGTCGTAGCGCTTGCCGGGCACGATGCCGACCTTGCTTTGGACGATGACGTCATCCCGGGAGAAGCTGGCGTTTTTCAGCGCCTGGCCAAACAGGGTCTCAGCCTTGCCGCCGTCGTAAATGTCGGCGTTGTCGAAAAAATTCACGCCGGCGTCATGGGCGCTTTCCAGCAGATTCGTGGCTTCTTCCACGTCCAGCTTAGTGATGCGCATGACGCCCAGGGCAACTGCGGAAACGGACACGCCGACGCCGCCAAGATTCAAATGTTTCATTGAAAAAATCCCTCCTTCAGTGGGTCTCAGCCGCAAGCGGCCGAACCAATGCTTCTTCACATTAGCACACCCGCACGGCTTTTGAAAGCTGTTACATGCGGGTCCGCCCCATTCGCAGAACGCGGTGAAAATGCTATGATTGAAACCAGAAAGAGGGGGAGTCACATGGCAGTTTCTGAACGCGGCTTTGTCGTGATCGGCGCACAGTTTGTCTTTTTCAGTATTACGGATCTGCGCACGCTCAAGGAAGTCGAGCGCGGTTCTTACCCGGTCGCCACAGGCGAGGACATTTACGCCACCCACGAGATCGAGCCGGAAACTGTCGATCAGCTGGTGGTGGCGCTTCAGACCATCGATCGGCTGATGAAGGACTACGGCGTCCGCGACGTGCAAGTCGTCGGCAGCCACAGCTTCTTCGAGGCGGAAAACGCCCAGTTCATTCGTGATCAGCTGCAAAGCCGCACCGGCTTGGTGGTGTCGACACTGACACTGTCGGAAGAGTCGTTCTACCGGACGCAGGCGGTGCTGGGCAAGTTTCCGAATTTCAACCAGGTCACCAAAGACGGCACGGTGCTGATCGATATTTCCAGCGGCTCGGCCGAGCTGACCGCCTTTGCCGACGGGGACTTCGGGTTTTCGCGCAACCTGTCGCTCGGACCGCTCCGTGTGTTCGAGGTGATGGCCGATTTGCAGCGGACGGTGCCCAATCCGGTCGAGGTCATGCGCGACTTCATCGATTCGCGGCTGGCGGATTTTATGCGCCTGCTGCCCAAGAATCAGCATTATCCGCATGTTATCTTGATGGGTTCGGCCCTGTCGGTGTTCAGCGCCTTGATCCCCACCGGCGCCGACACTGTGGAAATCGACCGCGACGGCTTCAAGCTGCTGTATCAGGAAATCACTCATGCGTCGGACCAGTATCTTAGCGAACAGTACGACCTGACGCCGACGGAAATCGCGCAGGTGCTGCCGACGGTGCTGCTGGTCTACCGCCTGATCAAGTCGCTGAACTCGGATGAGATCTGGATCTCGGACCTCAAGCTGCTGGACGGCCTGGAGGTCAACGCGGCGTCTGAGGCGGGCTCCAAGGCCGTCAACATCGATTCGGACCACGAGATTCTGATCTCCGCGCGCAACCTGGCGGAGCGGTACATGGTCGATCCCAAGCACCGCGACTTCACCGTGAAGTACGCGCTGCAGCTGTTCGACCGGCTGAAAAAACTGCATGGGCTGGGCAAGCGTGAGCGCCTGCTGCTGGAGATTGCGGCCACGGTGACCGACGTTGGCGCGTACGTGGACACCCACAAGCACTACGAGCACTCGGACTACATTATTCAGGCCTCGGAGCTGATCGGGCTGACTGCGGCCGAGCAGCGGATGGTGGCGACCATCGCGCGCTACCACTCCAGTGACACGCCTCAGACAGATTTGTCTGATTTAACCGAGCTGAATGCGAACCGCCGGCTGGTGATCGCCAAGCTGACCGCACTGCTGCGGGTGGCCGACGCCCTGGACGCCTCGCGCCAGCAGAAGATTGAAAAGCTGCGCGTCTCTCTGCAAAAAGACCGCGTGCTGCTAACGGTCACCGCGAGTGATGACGTCGAACTGGAGCGCTGGTCGCTGCGGACCAAAGGGGCGTTTTTCGCCGCTGTGTACGGGCTGCCGATTGAATTGAAAGGAAAGACTCGGCTATGAGCAAAAAAGGTGTCGATTTCGCAGATCCCAAGCATTTTACCAACCGCGAGCTAAGCTGGCTGGCATTTAACGACCGCGTGCTGGAAGAGGCGCGCGACAAAACCAATCCGCTGCTGGAACGCGTGCGCTTCTTGGCGATCACGCAAAGCAACCTGGACGAATTTTTCAACGTGCGCGTGGCCAGTTTGCGCAAAATGGTCGCCGTTAATTACGGCGAGCCGGACGCGGCAGGGCTGACGCCATCGCAGCAACTGGCGGGCATCGCCAAGGACGCGCACGCGATGGTGGAGAAGCAGTACTCGACCTGGACGCGCTCGCTTTCCCCACGGCTGGATGAGCTGAACATTCGGCTGCTGACACCAGACCAGCTCTCACCGCGCCAGGTGGAATTTTGCCGCGACTACTTCGAGCAGGAGCTGTACCCGGTCCTGACCCCGATGGGCGTTGACCCGACGCGGCCGTTCCCGTTTTTGGCCAATAATTCACTCAACCTGGCGATCAGACTGCAGCGGCCAGAAGACGAAGGCAAGGACGATAAGGACGAGAAGAACCGCAGTTTTGCCATGGTTCAAGTGCCGGATGTCTTTCCGCGCGTCCTGCGGCTGCCAGACGGCGACAACGACTTCATTTTGCTGGAAAATGTCATCAGCAAGCACCTGGGCGCTCTGTTTGTCGGCGCGAAGATCCGCGAAACCGCGCTGTTTCGGGTGACGCGCGACATGGACCTCGATGTGGCCGAAGAGGACGCGTCCGACCTCATGAAGGAGATCCAGTCCCAGCTGAAAAAGCGTCAGCGCGGCAAAGTGATGCGCCTGGAAATCGACGCGGACATGAGTAAGTACTTGAAAAAGCGCCTGATCAAAGGCCTGGGCGTGGAAAAGGAAAACGACATCTACGCCATCAAGGGCCCCATCGATTTGAACGTGCTGTCCAAGCTGGTCAAGCAGGTCCGCGGCCATGACGAGCTGCTTTACCCGCCATTTACGCCATACCTGGACCAGCATCTGGTCTCTGGCAATTTGTTCGATCAGATTCGCGACCACGACATTTTCATGCAGCACCCGTACGACTCGTTCACGCCAGTGGTGGAATTCATTCACCAGGCCGCCCAGGACCCGCAGGTGCTCGCGGTGAAAATGACCCTGTACCGTGTGTCGTCCAAGTCGCCAATCATTTCTTACCTGAAGCTGGCCGCGCAAAATGGCAAGCAGGTGACCGTGCTGGTCGAACTCAAGGCGCGCTTTGACGAGGAAAACAACGTGCACTGGGCGCAGGAACTCGAGCGGGCCGGCTGCCATGTCATCTACGGTCTGGTCGGGCTCAAGACGCACAGCAAGCTCGCTTTAGTCGTACGCCGCGACGAGGACGGCATCCGCCGCTACATGCACATGGCGACCGGGAACTACAACGATGTCACTGCGCGCGTCTACACAGACATGGGGCTGTTCACCGCCGACACCGAAATGGGCACCGACGCCTCGAACATTTTCAACATGCTGTCTGGTTTCTCGGAGCCGGCGTACTTCAACAAGCTGGTGATCGCGCCGCTGGGCATTCGCGACTTTCTGAAGGAGCGCATCGCCGAGGAGATCAGCGAGGCCAAGGCGGGCCGGCCAGCCGAGATCCGCATGAAAATGAATTCGCTGTCCGACACTGAGATGATCTTGGCGCTGTACCAGGCGTCTGCGGCCGGGGTGAAGATTCACCTGCTGGTGCGCGGTATCTGCAATCTCAAAGTCGGCATTCCGGGCGTTTCGGACAACATCACAGTGCACTCGATCGTCGGCCGGTTCTTGGAGCATAGCCGCATTTACTACTTTTACGCCGGCGGGGCCGAGCACCTGTACTTGTCGTCAGCCGATCTGATGAAGCGCAACTTATCACGGCGGGTGGAGCTGCTGTTCCCGATTCTGCAGGACGACATCCACGCCCGCATCTTGCAGATTTATCAAACCCTGTGGGACGACAACGTGAAAACGCGGGTGCTCCAGCCCGACAACAGCTGGGCTCGCGTCGACCGTCGCGGCGTCAACCCGCAAAACGCCCAGGCGACCTTCCTGGCAGAGGCTGCGGCTAAAACTGTGGCACAGGCTGCCAGCAAGCAGGAACAAGCCCCGGCGGATCCGACCAGCGCGCGGCACTTCACGCCGCTGACGGCCCCGCTGGATGAGGAGGAGACTAAATGACCTATTACGGCGTGATCGACCTGGGCTCCAATTCGGCGCGGCTTTCGATTTGGCAAATCGATGCCAACAACAATCCCAAGGAAGTCGTCAAGCTCAAGGACATGGTGCGCCTGTCTGAGGGGATGGGGCCGGTGCGCACGCTGAAGGAGCCGGCAATCGCGCGCACCATTGCGGCCCTCAAGCGCTTTGGCGAGGCCATCAAACCCTTTGCGCCGCTGACGCTGGAGGTGCTCGCCACGGCGGCCACGCGCAATGCCGTCAATCAAAAGGCCTTTGTGGCGCGCGTCCAGGCTGAAACCGGGCTGGCGGTCACGGTGATCACCGGCGAACGGGAGGCCGAGCTGGACTACCTGGGCGTGGTCAACACGCTGCCGATTCAAAACGCGCTGATTATGGACACCGGCGGCGGGTCGACCGAGCTGGCCTTGGTGCAAAACCGCAAGCTGATCCACCGGGTCTCGCTGCCAGTCGGCGCGGTCAATCTGTCCGAGCAGTACATCCAAGCAGACCGGGTGACGCCGGCAGAGCTGTTCAACCTGACCACCTCGTTTACGACAATGCTTAACGGCATCTGGTGGCTGCGCAAGGCGCTCAACTTGCCGATCGTGGCTTTGGGCGGCTCCAACCGCACGTTGGCCAAGATTCAGCGGCGACGTGAGGGGCTCGGCAGCTACGAGGACATTCACGGCTACCGCATGTCGACCGTCGCGGCCAACGCGATTTACGCCGACATTCTGGGCAAGGACCTTGCCGAGCGCAAGGAGGTGCCAGGGCTTTCCCGTGAGCGGGCCGATATCATCATCGGCGGGTTGACACCGGTGATCACCATGCTGCGCTACATCGACTGCGATCGCCTGCTGTTTTCCCAAAACGGGCTGCGCGAAGGGGCGCTGTACACGTACCTGAACCAGGCCGAGGCGGCCATCGCCGACTAACAGAACTGTCACGGATTGCCAAAGCTTTACTTAAAAGCCGACCAAATGCGCGTGCATCGGGTCGGCTTTTGGTATAAATAGGGTATCAATCACGAATGGAGCAATTATCATGAAAAAATGGTTACTTGCACTTGCTGCTGCTGCCGCGCTTGCGGTGGGCGTCAGCGTCAGCCAAAGCACGTCGGTGCACGCCGATGAAACCTGGACGCCGGTGGCGACGCTGGGGGTCTCCCTGACGCCAGATCAAAAGTCCGGCACGCTGAGTACTTTGGAAAACGCCGCGAACGTGTCGAATGTTTCCCAGCTGACGGTGAACGGCAGCACGCTGGTCAAGTACCTCAACCCGGCCGGCTCGTCGTTTACGGCGAGCTCCGGGGTCTGGTCCAGCGCGCTGGTGCAAAAAACCAGCAGCGGCGGGATCAACGTCCAAATCGTCAATTACAATGGCGTCAACAATATCACGACCATTACGGCTGACCAGTACCGCAACGCGGCGTTGACCGCTGGTGTCACCAACGCCAACATTTTCATCACCAGTGCGGTGCGGATCGACGGGTCTGGCGCCTTGGCCGGGGTCTACGCGGCCTTTGCCCAAAACGGCGAGACGCTGAATTCGGCGCAAATCGCCGCGGCTCAGGATGAGGTCAACACGCTGTCCGGCATCACGCAGGCCAACAAGGACCAAAGCGGGTACTCCGACAAGCAGCTGAACAATGCCGTCGCGGGGATGAAGTCCCAAATGGCCAGCCAGAGTAACAACGGCAGTCAGACGCTGTCGCAAAACCAAATCGGCAATATCGTCGACAGTCAGCTGAAGCAGAACAACCTGACCCAGATCATCAACAACAACCAGCGGACGCAAATCATCAATTTGCTGGTGAAGATTCAAGATTCTGGGGCGTTGAAAGGCAACGATTTTAAGACCCAAGCCAATCAGCTGGCGTCCAGCATCCAAAACAGCGCCAAGGGCCTGTTCAGCAAGCTGAAGAGCTTGGACACCCCGGAAAATCGCAACTTTCTGCAGCAAATTTGGGACAGCATCGTCAACTTCTTCCAGACCCTGGGCGACTGGATTCAAAGCCTGTTTAGCTAGCCAAATCAAAATCGCCTCACGGCCTTGCACGAAACTGTGCGACCGTGAGGCGATTTTTTAGTGTTGCCTGGCCTGTTGGACCACTGCGGCCCAGTCGGTACTGCTGCCGCTTAACCGAGCAGTGGCCTCAGGAATTGGGAGCAGCGCCACTGCCGCGACTTCGGTTGACTGAAGAATGAGCTGCGCCACGGTCAGCCCGGGAACAGTGACCTGGTACACGACCTCGACCCAAGAAGCGTGCCACAGGGTCGCGACTGGCGACTGGTGGGTAAAGTCGGCGGTAATACCGAGTTCTTCTTGCAGTTCGCGCGCCGCCGCCTGGGCACTTGATTCACCGCGCAGCGCAGACCCGCCGGCGGCCAGGTCCCAGCAGCCTGGCCGGTGCAGCTTGTGCGAACTGCGCCGCTGGATTAACAGCTGACCGGTATCATCGAATACCAGAATCGCGACGGTCAGGTGAAAAAGACCTTGCGGGACGGCGTCTTTGCGCAGCTGGGCGCCAACAATGTGAAAATGCCGGTCATAAAGATCCCAGGGTTCGTTTAACTTATCGGTGACCATTTGCCGCCTCCTCTCATGGAACACCGAGTTTACACTCTGGTGGCTGCGGACGCAAAAAGCCCCTGCGCGGGCAGGGGCTAGTCGTGCTTATTCTTCAGACTTTTTGCAGACCTGATAGGTGAGTGTCACGACCTGGTCGTGTTGAATGGTCGTCTCCAGCTTCAGTGGCACGTCGTGGAGATTGGTCGACACGAGGCTGATGCCATCGCCCAGCAGCACTGGTGCAATGGTGATGGTCAGTTTATCAATCAAGTCGGCTTTTAGCAGGTCGGTGAAAATATCCGCGCCACCGACCAGCCAAATGTCACCGCCTTTTTTCGCCTTGAGCTGACGGACAAATTCAGGAATGTTGCCGGCCACCACCGTGGTAGGGTCGTCCGTGTCGTGCAGCGTGGTCGAAAAGACGTAGGACTCCTTATCCTGGTAAGGATAAGTGCCAGCCAGCTTCAGTGCACGCTGATAGGTTTTACGCCCCATGAGCACCGTGTCCACATTTTGGTAGAAGCCTTGGTAGGCATCGTCGCCCGCGTTAGAGTTCAGCTTGCGGAGCCATTCGGTGCTGCCGTTTGGTTCGGCGATGAAGCCGTCCAAACTTTCGGTCAGGTACAAGATCACATTGCGAGACATCCAACCACCCTCTTCTGTTTGATTACGTTAATTGTATCACAAAAGAAAGCGGTTTCTCACTGTTTCCAGAACTTACTGGCGGGACCACAGATCTTGGCTGACTTGTGCCAGAATGTGCCCCTGCATCGCGTGCCGCAAGTCAGACAGCCAGTAGCCGTTTTGCAGCGCGAGGGTCGTGTCAAGCGCGAAAACCGTCAGGGTGTACGCGTGATCGGCATTCGGCGGCTGCGGGCCGACATAGCCGGTGGCGGTGACGGGATCGGTGCTGCCGACCAGGTGACCAGACGTGGAGTTGTGGCCCTGAACCATTTTCAGTGTGCCTTGGTGGCTGGCGTCATCGGGGATGAGCGTGGTGCCTGCGGGGATGTTGGCCGCGGTCCAGTGGATCCACGGAAAGCCGGAAACGGGCACGGCATCGTAATCGATCAGCCATAGGGCAAACGACTGTGTGCCTGCTGGCGCCTCGCTGATTGTGATGGGGAAGCTGCGCGTTGGCGTGCCCTGGTGCTTATCGCTTTCGACTGCATACTTGCCGTAGCGATCGGCGAGGTAACCATTAATCGTGGGAACTGTTACTTTCATTGTTTATTGCCTCCTGTTTGCGTTAACTTAAGAGTAACACGAACCGGGAGGGCAGGCTTACAATGGAATATGACCAGCACGTGCACACCTATTTTTCGTTCGATTCTCAGGCCCAATTTGAGGATTACCTGAACCAAACCGAGCGGCCGTTCATCACGACGGAACACCTGGAGCTGAGCAATCCCGAAGACCGCGCCAGCGATGACGAACCAGACCAAGCCGCCTACACGGCCAAGCTGCAGGCATTAAAGCGGCGTTATCCCAACCGGTTCTTGCGCGGGATCGAGTGCGGGTACTTTGCACCGCGCCAGGCGGACCTGCAACGCTATTTGCAGGCGCAGGACTTTGACCTGGTGCTGCTGAGCTTTCACCATGATGGGCGGTACGACTACCAGGATCCACACTTTAAAACAGTCGACCGGAAACGGCATGTGCAGACCTACTACGACCGCATGCTGGCCGGACTGCAGAGTGCACCGTTTGGGGATGTGCTGGCGCATTTTGACTACGCCCTGCGCGTGCTAGACGTGACACCGGCGCAGCTGGAAGCCTGGGTCAAGCCCCAGCTACACGCCATTTTGGCGCTGGCCGTGAAGCGCGGCATGGCGTTTGAGGTCAACACCAAATCCATGTATCAGTGGGGCAATGCCGCCTTGTACGAGCTGGTGCTGCCTTGGTACCGGCAGGCGGGCGGCGAACTGGTCACCTTGGGCTCTGACGCTCACACCGCCGATAAATTTCAAACTGGGTTTGCGGAAGCGAAGACGCTGCTGCGCCGAAGCGGGTTTTCGCAGGTGGCCTTATATCAGCACCACCGCCCGCACCTGACCGCATTTTAGGAGGGAAAACACATGAATGAACAAGTCAAATTACTGCTGGATGACGTGAAGCAGCATTATACCATGCCGGTGGACGTGGTGATCGACGGCCCGGCGTCTGGCGTCTTGACCCACACGCAGTCGGCGCAAAAGCTGCTCGCCAATGGCCATTTGGAGCTGAAGGTAGCGGACACCACCAATGTCGATTACACGCTCAGCCACGAGCTGCTGCACATGAAGCTGGTCACCGCCGGCTTTTCACCGCTGCAGTACCGGCTGGCCACCGGCGATCCAGACGTCGACCAGCAGTTCTTTGCCGTTGGCACTTCGCTTTACGACTCGGTGATGCACGTGCAAATTCGCGCCGAGCAGGCCAAAATGGGGCTGTTGACCGGGGAGACCATGAAGCAGCTGGGGGCCGGGGTCACGGCGTCGCTGCCCGATGACCCGCGGCCGGACCAGCTGGTGTACTGCATCATGACGCTGCTGGACGCCTTGGTCATGTTTGAGGGCGGCAGCAAGCCCCAGCTCAAGTACTGGCAGGCCAATTTCCCAGATGCCTTGCCGCTGGCCCAGGAGCTGTACGCGACCATCACGTCGAAGAGCACGGCGACCCCGTTTGATTTTCGCCGCATGGTGGTGCGAATCTGGCGGCAGTTCGACCAGATCCTGCAAAAGCATGGCTTCCAGGAAACGGCCAACGCGGAGTTTGCGACGCTGCCGCCGATCCTGTCCGAGCGGCAGCTGCGGCTGAACTTGAATCAGACCTACGAGATCTTGCACAGCGAAATGACGGATCGCGCGACCAAAAAACGCGCCTATGTGGCCATGGGCAAGGGCGACCAGCAAAATGCCTTTGTCCTGCCGCTGGCCGACCTGTCTTCGGAAGGGTTCCAGCAGCTGTATCAGACCCCGCTGAAAACGGTACTGCTTCAGTATCAGGTGGATTACGCGATCCGCGATTAAAGGAGAGTCAGCATGTTTGATCTTAAACAAGCAATTGCCGAGGCGAAGTTTGTGACCTTCATGACTGGCGCTGGCGTGTCGACGGCGTCCGGTATTCCGGATTACCGCAGCAAGGGCGGGCTGTATTCCGATCTGGCCAGTCCGGAAGAGGCGCTGTCCGACGAGAACCTCAGGCAGCACCACGCGGCCTTCCACGACTGGGTCGTCAAGAAAATGTATTACCCGGATGCTAAACCGAACGTGATCCACGAGAAAATGGCCGCCATCACGAACGCAAAAGGGGCCATTGTCACGCAAAATGTGGACGGCCTGCACCAAAAAGGCGGCGCCAAGCACGTCATCGAATTTCACGGCAATCTTTACAATATCTTCTGCCAGACGTGCGGCAAGCACTTTGACTACCAGACCTACCTGCAGTCGGATGTCCACCAGGAAGACGGCGGCATCCTGCGGCCAGGAATCGTGCTGTACGGCGAGCCGATTGACCCGGATGTCGTGGAACGGGCTGTTTTGGCCATCAGCCAAGCCGACCTGCTAGTAGTGGTGGGCACCAGTTTTCAGGTGTACCCGTTCGCCGGTTTGATCAGCTATGCCAAGCCAGGTGCGGTGCTCGCGGCGGTCAACCGCGAGCCGATCGCGCTGCCGGCCGGGGCCCACATGGTCGTCGGTGATGCCGTTGACGTGTTCAGTAAGTTATAGGAGTGATCGCATGACAAAGCAGTTAACGGTCGGTTTGGTGACCACCAAAACCGGCGTGGTCCTGATCAACCGCGCAAAGCCGCCGTACCGCGGCCTGTGGAACGGGCTGGGCGGCAAGGTAGAGCCCGGCGAAACGCCGCGCGAAGGCATGGCCCGCGAGTTTCACGAAGAATGTGGGCTGGTCTTGCCGTCTGATGTGTTTAAAGCCTGCGGACTGGTGCATTGGTACGTCGACGGCGCGCTGTTAGGCGACCTGTTTTTGTTCAAGGCGGAAACCAGCCAGGAACTGACGCTGCCGATGCAGACGCGCGAGGGCATTGTGGCGGCCATGGATCCGGCATGGCTCACCGCCTCGGATAACCTGGGATTGGTCCCGGATCTGGGCGCGATGCTGCCGTACTTTGAGGCAGGCAGCAGCGTGACGACGCTGCGCTCAGATTTTGAAGGCGAGCGGTTCCTGGGCCTGAAGGCAGTCAGTGATGATTAACGTCGGGCTCACCGCGGTAGCGGATCACCCAGACTTGGCGAGCGGCCGCACTAGCAGCCTGGCGGATCTGGCGACCACGTTTCCGGTGGTGGAGCTGGACACCACGTACTACCAGGTGCCAAGCGACCAGGTCGTGAGTCACTGGCTGCAGCAGGTGCCAAGCAGTTTTCAGTTTGTGGTCAAGGCGACGGCGGCGATGTCCGCTCACAAAGTCGAAGATCCCTATGACGCTGGGGCTGAGTTCACCGGGCTAAAACGGGCGCTGGCGCCGATGCAAGCGACCGGCCAACTGGCGGCGGTGCTGTTTCAGCTGCCGCCTTATTTTGGCGTCAGTGCTGCCAACATCCGGGTGCTCAATCGGATTCGCACGCTGTACCCCGAGCTGCCGGTCGCGCTGGAGTTTCGCAACGCCGGCTGGTATTTGCCGGAGTATCGGGACCAGACGCTGGCTTTGATGCGCGAATTAAACCTGATCCACGTGGTGGTCGATGAGCCGCAAACGCCAGCCGGCAGCGTGCCGCTGGTGGCAGCGGCGACCAACTCAGAACTGTCGATCATGCGGCTGCACGGACGCAACGTGGCCGGCTGGCAGCGCGGTGGGGCCAAGTGGCGCAGCGAGCGCACTAACTACCGGTACACTCAAGAGGAGCTGCAGGCGCTGGGCCAAATCGCCAAGCAGTTGGCCAAGCAGTCCAAGCAGGTGATTGTGATTTTCAACAACAACGGTCACCATGACGCCTCGCCCAACGCGCAGCAGTTCATTAAGCTGCTGGGGCTGCATTATCAGGGCCTGGGACCCCAGCAGCTGGATTTGTTCTAACGGCCTTTTGGCCTAAATGCTATACTTGAAGGCATACGAGCATCCGGCGCCATTTCGCCGGGTGACTTTTTCAGGAGGCTCTTTCAATGTCAAAACCCACTTTTTATGTGACCACGCCGATTTACTATCCATCTGGTAAGCTTCACATCGGCAACGCGTACACGACCATCGCGGCCGACGTGCTGGCGCGCTACAAGCGTCTGACCGGCTACGATGTCTTTTTCCTGACCGGCACCGATGAGCACGGGCTGAAAATCGAACAAAAGGCCGACGCGCTGGGCATCACCCCGCAAGCTTACGTCGACGGTATGGCGGCGCAGATCAAGCAGCTGTGGAAAATGCTCGAGATCACCAATGACAAGTTCATTCGGACCACCGACAAGGAACACGTGGCGGCGGTTCAAAAAATCGTTGAGCGCCTGATCAAACAAGGCGACGTCTACCTGGGTGAGTACACCGGCTGGTACTCGGTCGAAGACGAGGAGTACTTCACTGAATCGCAGCTGGCCGAAGTCTACCGCGACAAGGACGGCAACGTCATCGGCGGCAAGGCCCCGTCCGGCCACGAGGTCAAGCTGGTGCACGAGCCGAGCTACTTCTTCAAGATGAGCAAGTACACGGATCGCCTGCTGAAGTATTACGACGAGCATCCCGACTTCATCCAGCCGACCAGCCGCAAGACGGAAATGATCAACAACTTCATCAAGCCGGGCCTGGAAGACCTCGCGATGAGCCGTACCAGCTTCAACTGGGGCGTGCCGATCCCGAGTGACCCCAAGCACGTGGTTTACGTGTGGGTTGATGCGCTGCTCAACTACATCACCGCGCTGGGCTACGGGTCGGCTAACCAGGATCTGTTCGACAAGTACTGGCCGGCCGATGTGCAGCTGATCGGCAAGGAAATCGTCCGGTTCCACACCATTTACTGGCCGATCATCCTCTTTGCCCTGGACCTGCCGCTGCCGAAAAAGATTTACGGTCACGGCTGGCTGGTGATGAAAGACGGTAAGATGAGCAAGTCGAAGGGCAATGCCATTTACCCGGAGATGATCGTCAAGCGTTATGGACTCGACGCCTTGCGTTACTACCTGATGCGCGCCATTCCGTTTGGCAACGACGGCATTTTCACGCCTGAAGATTTTATCGACCGGATCAACTTTGACCTGGCCAACGACTTGGGCAACCTGCTCAACCGGACGGTGGCCATGATCAACAAGTACGACGGTGGTGTGCTGCCGGATCTGGCCCAAACTGAGCCGACCAAGTTCGACGCTGATTTGGAGCAGGTGGCGAAGGACGCCATCGCCAAGTACGGCGACTTGATGGACAACTTGCAGTTCTCTGACGCCTTGGACGCGGCCTGGAAGCTGGTGGCCCGCGCGAACAAGTACATCGACGAAACCGAGCCATGGAACCTGGCCAAGACGCCGGAAACCAAGAAGCAGCTTGATTCCGTCATGGGGCACCTGGCCGAAAGCCTACGCCTCATCGCGCTGCTGATCCAGCCCGTGATGACCCACGCACCCAAGCAAATGTTCGAGCAGCTCGGCCTGGATCCGGCCATTGATGAGCAGGAGACCCTCGAATGGGGCCACCTGCCGGCCGGCAATAAGGTCGTTGAACAGGGCACGCCAATCTTCCCGCGGCTGGACGCCGAGGAAGAAGTCGCGTACATCAAGTCCCAGATGCAGCCGCCAAAGAAGGCCGCGACAGTCGACGAAAAGACGCGCAAGGGCGAAATCGAATGGAAGCAGTTCGACAAGTCCGAGATTCGCGTCGCCGAGATCCTGAACGTCGAAAAGGTCAAAAACGCCGACAAACTGCTCAAGTTCACGCTGGATGCCGGGGATGAAGGCACGCGGCAGATCCTGTCCGGGATCGCCGAGTACTACCCTGATTTCAAGCAGCTGGTGGGCAAGAAGGTGCTGGCGGTCGTCAACCTGAAGCCGCGCAAGCTGAAGGGGGAAATGAGTGAAGGCATGCTGCTGTCGTCTGAAGACAACAACGGCAAGGTCACCTTGCTTCAAGTGGATTCAGCCATCGAAAATGGCAGCCTGATCAGCTGATCTGGCCGCCGGATACGTCGCCTGCCGGGCGGCGTTTTTTCGTGGTTGACCGCAAAAAAGAGGCGCTGCTGGGCGCCCCTGGGGGTAAAGCGATTAAGCTTCGACTTCGACCTTGGCCTGCCAAGGCGTGGCCGTTTTGGCCAGCGGCTTGGCCAACGCGGTCAGCACTTTGGACGAGGCGAGCAGGCCGTTGACTTCTTCGCCGCTGTCATGGGCGAAGTTCAACTGCGCTTCCAGCTCGGCCGCAGTGAGCCCAGCTGCGTAGAACGCCAGCGGCAGGTCGGTCGCATCACTTTGCTGCTTGAACAATGAGGCTGCCTGGGTGCGGTCGTAGTCTGGTGTAGCCGGTGTTTTCACGAAGCCGTCAACGTGGCTGAGCGGCACCGGCGCTGGCACTGCCAACACCGTGGCACCGTAGCGCGGATCGCTGAACTCGCGGGTCATCGCGATGATTTCCTCTGGCACCGTGCCTGCCGCTTCGGGGGTGGCCAGCGCCAGCACAAAAGCCAGGTGATTGGCCTTGGCCTCGGCGCCCACGCGCTCCACCAGGGCCTTTTTGCGGTCGTTGATCACCTCATCGGCATCGGCCAAGTAAGTGAGGTGCAGCAGCACGCCGTCGCCGCCGGTTTCGGCGATGCGCAGCGCACTGAGGTCGGCTTGCAGGCCGGGCAGCCCGGCTGCATCCGCTGGCGCATCGTAGGTCATCAGCCGGCCGAGGACCTCGGTGTGGTCGGTGGTGGCGGTGAGCACCTGCTGGTGGTTGGACAAAGCCGTGAGGTGGGCGAATTGGCCCGCGGTCAGTTTGACAGACATATTGATTCCTCCCAGGACAAGATTACATTTAGTGTACGCTAGCTGGGCGCCGCTGCCACAAAAAATTTGGCCCGCGGTTTGTGGAAATTCGCTGCCCTGCGTATAATGAATTGCGACATCTAAGGAGCAACTATGAAAATTTTTGATACCCATACCCACCTGAACGATACGCCATACGCCGGCAAGGAGGCCGAGTACGTCGAAGCGGCTAAACAGCTCGGCGTTGCGAAAATGGCCATTGTGGGCTCGAATGCCGAGCTGAACGCGGGGGCCATGCGCCTTTCCCAGCAGTTCGCCAATCTTTACGCCATCGTCGGCTGGCATCCAGACGACAGCAAGGATTATGACCAGGCAGCCGAAACCCTGCTGGAAGAACAGCTCGCAGCGCCTAAGACGATTGCGCTGGGCGAAATTGGCCTGGACTATCACTGGGACAACAGCCCGCGGGAGATCCAGCGCCGCGTGTTTCGCCGTCAGCTGGCGATTGCCCGCGAGCTGCATCTACCGGTCTCGATTCACTCGCGCGACGCGTTTGAGGACAGCTATCCGATCCTTAAGGACGCCCATGTTGGCGACTTTGGCGGCATCATGCACAGCTTTACCGGGGATGCTGAGTGGGCCAGGAAGTTTCTGGACCTCGGCATGTATATTTCGTACTCCGGGATCATCAGCTTCAAAAATGCCCCGCTGGAGCACGCAAGTGTCAAGGTGGTGCCGGCAGACCGGCTGCTGGCGGAAACGGACGCGCCGTACCTGACGCCGACGCCGTACCGCGGCCGCCAGAATCAGCCGGCCTACACCCGTTACGTGGTCGAGGCCGAGGCCAAGTACCGCGAGGACACACCGGAACACATCGCTGCGTTGACGTGGACCAACGCCCACCGGATTTTCGGCTTGAAGGAGACAGAATGACGGCTTTTAAGCAAATCATCGTGGTCGAGGGCCGCGACGACACCAAGCGCCTGACTGAGGCGTTCGGCTCCATCGACACCATTGAAACGCGCGGCAGCGCCATCGATCAGGCCACCTTGGACCTGATCAAAAAGGCGCAGGCGACGCGCGGCGTCATTGTGCTGACCGATCCGGACTTCCCGGGTGAGAAGATCCGCAAAACCATCAGCGCGGCGGTGCCAGGCGTGACCCACGCCTTTTTGCCGGTCAAAGAGGCGGTGCCTGACCACAAGGGGTCGCTGGGCGTGGAACACGCCAGTCCCGCGGCGCTGAAGGAGGCCCTGGCCCATCTGGTGACGGAGCAACCTGACGCCACGCCGCTCATCCCGCGCGCGGTGTTGCTTGAGGCCGGGCTGCTCGGCGGGCCGAACGCCCGGGCGCGCCGAGAGCGGCTGGGGGACTTGCTGCACATTGGGTACACCAACGGCAAACAGCTGCAAAAGCGCCTGGCGCTGTTTGAGATCAGCGAAGACGCCTTTGCGGCGGCGCTGAAGCAGTTGAACAAGGAGGAGCCGCATGCCTGAACACGAGTACATTGCATCACCCAGCCGCACCAAGGAAATTTTGCAGCGCCACGGGTTTCGGTTTAAGAAGCGCCTCGGCCAGAACTTTCTGACCAACCCCAAGGTGCTGCAGCGCATCGTTGCTGCCGGCGGCGTGAGCGCAGCCGACGACGTGATCGAAATCGGTCCAGGGATTGGCGCCTTGACGGAGTTTTTGGCGGAAAGCGCCCACCAGGTGCTGACCCTTGAAATCGATCCAAGGCTGTTGCCGGTACTGGCGGAAACCATGGCGCCATACCCGAATGTCGCGGTGGTTGAGGCGGACGTGCTGAAGGCTGACCTGCCAGCCCTGATCGCCGAGCACTTCGACGGCCAGCACCAGCTGAAGGTCGTCGCCAATTTGCCGTATTACATTACGACGCCGATCTTGATGCACCTGATCGAGGCCCCGGTGGCCTTTGACGACATCACCGTCATGATGCAAAAAGAGGTCGCGGACCGCTTAACCGCCGCTCCCGGCAGCAAGGATTACGGCAGTCTCACCATCGGCGTGCAGCAGCGCATGGCCATTGAGGTGGCGTTCACGGTCAGCCGTACCGCTTTTGTGCCGGCACCCAACGTGGATTCGGCCATCGTCAACTTGACGAAGCGGTCGGCGCCCTTGGCCAAGATATCGGACCAGGCGGCGTTTGACCGGCTGGTCCGAGGCAGCTTTGCCGCGCGGCGTAAGACGCTGTGGAACAACCTCACCAATTTATTTGGCAAGGACGAGGCGGTGAAGGCCAAGCTGACGGCCACGCTCGCTGCGGTTGGCGTGGCACCGAGTGCCCGGGCCGAAACCCTCAGCATCCCGCAATTTGCGGCCTTGGCGGAAGCGCTAAAGGCGAACGGGCTGTAAGCTTGACCTAATCGGGAAAATTTGCGCGGTTTTCAATGATTCTCGCTTGTGTACACCCTTTTGTAATGGTATAATTGCAAATTTCTTGCAAATCTGCTAGAATGTTCACTAAGGGGTGAAGTGCATGCCAATTACATTAGCAAGCATCAAGCAGCAACTCGACGCAAAAGTCGGGGAGAATTTGACCGTTGTCGCACAAGCGGGTCGCAAAAAAGTGATCCGCCGCAAAGGCACGCTGAAGGAAACTTATCCGGCAGTTTTCGTGGTCGCCCTAGACCAGAAGGAAAACTCGTTTGAGCGCGTTTCGTACAGTTATGCTGACCTCCTCACCAAATCGATCCAGATTACATTTGATGACGAAGAGCAAGCTTCATAAAAGCAAACCAGCCGCTGCCTGCGGCTTTTTTGTTACGTTCAGTTTTGGGTGATGATTCTGGAAGGAGTTCTTGGCGATGCTAAAATTTCATGCGGCCCACTCGGCTGCAGACCGCGCGGCGGCGCTGACCGTTTACCAAAGCAACCCGGCTTTTTTTACCCAGCTGAAGCAGCAGCAGCCCACAGCGCTCACCGTCCGCGAGGATGCCGAAGCCTATCCGGACGACGTCAGCGAAACCCAGAAGCACTACGGGCTGCTGCTGGTCAACGGTGACCCAATCGGGGTGCTGGACCGGCTGAATGGCTACCCGGAGCCAAGTACGGTGTACATTGGGCTGCTGATGATTCGCAAGGACCGCCAGCGGCAAGGCCTGGGCCGGCGGACGATCGACGGGCTGGCCAAGCAGTTTCGCCGCCAGGGCTACACCAAGCTGCGCGTTGCCGTGGCGGCAGACAATCCCGCAGGGTTGGCCTTTTGGCAGCAAATTGGGTTCACGCCGGTGGGCGAGGGACACGCCGAGGCCGCCGTACCAGTCGTGATTTTGGATCGCGACTTAGCGGACTAACATATGAATTCGGGCGGTAAACCGGTATAATTAGGCAAAACAAGTAGAGACTGGTGGTTGATCATGGAACTGATCCAGAAGGCCCCAGCCAAGATCAATCTCAGTTTAGACGCCCTATTTCAGCATCGTGACGGGGCCCACGAGTGGGAAATGGTGATGACGTCGGTTGATCTTGCTGATTATGTGCGGATAAAACCAAGCCGCACAATCACAGTCGCAACCGATAGCGGATTTCTCCCTGAAGACCCGCGTAATTTGGCGTACCAGGCGGCCTTGGCCCTGCAGCAAGCAGCTGGCGTGCGCCAAGGCGCCGCCATCGAGCTGGAAAAGCATATTCCAGTCGCGGCTGGGCTGGGTGGCGGCTCGTCTGACGCCGCGGCCGTCCTGCGCGGCTTAAACGAGTTGTGGGGGCTGAACTGGCCGTTAGCCCGGCTGGCCCAAGTGGGACTGGCGGTGGACTCTGACGTGCCGTACTGCGTGTACTCGCAAACCGCTTTGGTGCAGGGCCGCGGTGACCAAGTGACCCCGCTGGACCGGCGCCCCGACTGCTGGGTGATTCTGGCCAAGCCAAGCATTTCGGTGTCGACCGCCAGTATTTTACGCGCGATCGACTATGATCAGCCGATGCCGCGTCCGGACACCGCCAAAGTCGTGCGCGGCGTTCAAACCGGCAACTTTGAGCTGATGACGACCGGCATGGCCAACTCGCTGGAGTCGGTGACGGCCGCGCGGCATCCGGAGATTTTAGCCCTTCAGCAGCGCTTTTTGCGCTACGGCGCGGCAGTCGCCCAGATGTCCGGCAGCGGGCCAACCGTGTTTGGCCTGTGCCGCAAGCGCAGCCGGGCGCACCGCATTTATAACAGTATGAAGGGGTTTTGCCGGGAGGTTTACCTGGTAAGGCCGTTGCAGTAGACGTCAACAGGCGTCTTTTTTTATTCGTAACCAGTCCTGATAAACGCCGGTGCGCCGGGGTTTGGTTGACTTTGCTCAGGGGGTAGCCGACAATGAAGCTGACCGGTTGCACCATTTGGACCGCACGCACGGGAGGCATTAGGATGACACAACCGAAACCAAATCACGCGTTTCGCTGGGGAATTTTTCTCAATTCAATTTATATCATCGCCGAGGTCGGCTTTGGCTTGGCCATCGGGTCCATTGCCCTGGTGGCCGACGCCTTGCACAACCTGAGTGATGTGCTGGGTCTGTGCATCGCCTGGTTTGCCAGCTGGCTGACGCTTCTGAAGCCGACGACGCAGCGCACATACGGGTACAAGGGCTCCTCGATTCTGGCGGCTCTGATCAATGCGGTGTTTCTGCTGGTGGCGATGGGGGCCATTATTGTCGAGGCCGTGCAGCGCCTGGCCACACCGGAGCCGACAAAAGGCGCGGTCGTGATGCTGGTGGCCGGCGTCGGAATTGTCATCAACGGCGCGACGGCCATGCTGTTTCATGCCGGCCAGCAGCGCGACTTGAACATTCGCGGTGCCTTCATGCACATGGCGGCCGACGCCGGCGTGTCTTTGGGCGTCGTGGTCGCGGGTGGCCTATACGTGCTGACCGGCTGGGAGTGGCTTGATCCGGCCATGTCGATCCTGGTAGCAGCGTTTGTCCTGATTGGGACCTGGGGGCTGCTCAAGGACGCCTTGAACCTCGCGATGGCCGCCGTCCCCAAAGCAATCGACCCAGACAAAGTGCGGGCGCTGATCAATGCCTATCCCACGGTGGCGGGCTGTCATGACCTGCACATCTGGGCGCTGAGCACGACAGATGTGGCGCTGACGGTGCACATCACGCGCAAAACGGATGTCAACAACGATCAGTTCCTTGAAGAGCTTGGCCACAAGCTGCGGCACACGTTTGACATTGCCCACGTCACGATTCAGGTCGAGTACGGCGACTACCTGCCGCTTCAAGCCGGGGACAACCCGTACTGAGCCGCCAACTTGACGCAGATCAAGTTATACCTGCGCGGATCCTGGTATGCTGGGTTCAGGTAGCAAAGGGGGAATTCGTCATGCATCAGCATGAAGCAGAGGATTGTGTGCGGCTTGTGCCGATTTTTCAAACGCTCAGCGATGCCGACATCACGGCAATCGCCAGATTGGTTCGCGACCAGACGCTGAAGGCCGGCGACTTTCTGTTCACTGAAGGCACACTGGCCGATCGCCTTTACATTCTGGCGCACGGCCAGGCCAAGGTCACGCAAAGCACCGCTGCCGGCCGCGAGCAGCTGCTGCGGGTGCTGGGTCCCGGCGATTTCGACGGGGAAGGGGTGCTGTTCACCAAAGGCGAGCACACGACTACCGCCACAGCCCTGACCAAGTTATCAGTCTGCACCATCAGCCAGCACGACTTTCAGGCACTGCTCAAAAACACCCCGGCGCTGGCGCTGAACGTGCTTAATGCGCTGGGACGGCGGGTGGTTGCTTTGGAAGCTAAGACCACGGCGCAGGCGGTGGCCAGCGTCTCCGAGCGGCTCGCCAACTACCTGGTGGAAACTGCCGGCGCCATCGGCAGGGAGAGCTTTGACCTGCCCCTGAAGAAAAAGGACCTCGCACAGTACCTGGGCACCACGCCGGAAACCATCAGCCGCAAGCTGGCGAGTTTTGAAGCCGCCGGGCTGATCCGGCAAAGTGGACGCCAGCACATCGAGGTGCTGGACGAAGACGGACTGGCATTACAGGACTGACACATAAAAAACCGGCAGCAACACGTTTTGGCGTGTCGCTGCCGGTTTTGGTGTGGCCTAAAAGTCGCGGTAATAGTAAATGTCTGTGTCGCCTTCCTGGGTGGTGAAGCGGTAGTCGTTGGTGTTGAGCCCGCCGATGTGAAACCCGGCCGCCAGGTAGAAGCGGTTAGCCCCGAGGTTTGAGCCCTGCGCGATTGTGCACAGGCCGCGCTTGTGGTGCGCTTTAGCCAAAGGCTCAGCCGCGTTCAGCAGCTTTGCGGCAATGCGTTGGCGGCGAAAGGGCGGGTCTACCTTGAGATCGGCCAAGTACAGATAGCGATTGAAGTGAAAGTCATATTCAAAGGTCGCAAGTGCCACGCAGCGGCTGCCTTCAAATGCGCCCAAGGCAAAACCTGCCGCGTCGATGGCGCTCAGCTGGTAATTTTCTTCGGGAAAGATTTGCTCAAACGTCTGGTCGCTGAGCTGCTCCTGGTGGTGCCAGCCCGTTTCGGTGCGGGTGACGAGCAGCGTGCCGAACCGTTTGAACGGCTGGTTGGGCAGACGCAGAGCCGCCTCGTTTACTTGCGTGATGCGTTTAATTTCGATCGCCATGAGTTACCTTCTTCCGCTTAAAATGGGTACCTGCCTAGTTTACCGCAGTTGCAGGTCCTCGTTGAAAAATTGCGGGTAGGCGCGGTAGCAGGCGATGACGCTGGCCAGACTGGTGGCGGCCAGCAGCATGAACGTGACCATAATCTGGTACATGATGGCCTTACTGGGATCGATGCCGGCAAAAATCAGGCCGGACATCATGCCTGGCAGGCTGACCAGCCCGACCGTTTTGGCCGAGTCAATCGTCGGGGCCATGCCAGTCTTGATCGCGTTGCGCACGATGTCAAGCGTTGCCAGCTTGGCGTCGGCACCCAGGGCCAGCCGCTCCAGCACTGCCTGACGCTGGTCGTGAAAGGACGCGTTGAGGTTGCGGTAGCACAGGCCGATGGCCACCATGGCGTTAGAGGCGATCATCCCGGAAATTGGGACGATCTGGCTCGGGGTGAACTTTACCGCATGGGCCAGGACCAGCAGGGCAATCGTGGTGATGGTGGCCACGCTGATGGCGAGCAGTGAGATGGCGAACGCGTGGGGAATGCCGTTGGCGCGGCCACGGGCGTTCCAGGCGGCATTCAGGATGATGATGACCACCATCAGCAGGGTGAGCGCCGGCCGGTCAACCTTGATGATGTAGGTTAAAACGTACCCGACCACGGTAAGCTGGATGACGGCGCGAATGACGCCGATGATCATGTCTTTTTCCAGGCCGATGTGTTCTTTGAAGTTGAGCAGCAAGGCGATGATGACCAGGATCACCGCAAAGGCCAGGGCGGTGGGACTAACAATCAGATTATTCATGTTCGGCCTCCATTCTGCCGGCGGTGATTGTGATTAGACGGTGGGCGACAGCAATCTCGCTTTCGTCATGTGTGACGGCCAGTACGCTGACGCCTTGGTGCAGATTTTTATCCTCGATCAGCTGGTGAACAATGTCCTTGGTCGCCGTGTCCAGCCCGGTCGTCACCTCGTCGAGCAAGATCACATCCGGCGTGAACAGCAGGTTGCGGATCAGGGCCACGCGCTGCTTCTCGCCGCCGGACAGTTCCTTGATCGGCTTGTCTAACATGCTGGCAGACAGGTCGACCTGCTTTAGCGCGGCGGTCGCCTTTTCCGGATCAAACGGTTGGTCGCGCAGCGTGAAGGGAAAGGCCAGATTGTCGCGCACCGAATCGCCGAACAGGCTCGGCTGCTGGAAGCAGTACGAGACCTGGCGCCGGTAGTCCACCTTGGCGTAGTCGCTTTGCGGCTTGTCGTGATACAAAATGGTGCCAGTGGTCGGCGTCAGCAAGGTGGCAATCAGGCGCAGCAGCGTGCTTTTACCAGACCCCGAGGGGCCGGAGAAGGTGACGTATTCCCCCTCCGCCACGGTGAAGCTGACATCGCTCAAAATGGGGCGCCCCCCGGTTTCGAAGCCCACATGATCCAAAGAAAATAGCAAGACCTCACGTCCTTTCTATACAATAATCATTCTAATCTAACGGCGGGAAAATTGCATCAAATTACCTGAACTGAACGCAAAAATTTGAATTAGGCGAACGTTCGGAAGTTTTTTCTAATAATGCTAGGAATTTTGGCTGAAATCCCATATAATATTGAGGATTGGTACCAAATTCGGTGCGATAATCCAAATATTCGGAGTTTAAGGAGATTACTCATGACAAAAGTTCGGCGTAGTGACCGGTTGATCGACATGACCCGGTATCTGTTGGAGCGGCCCCACACCCTGGTGCCGCTGACTTACTTTTCCAAGCGTTACGATTCCGCGAAGTCTTCGATTTCCGAGGACCTGGCAATCGTGCGGCGCGTGTTTGCAAACCGCCAAACCGGGATACTCGAAACCGTGCCAGGGGCGGCCGGCGGGGTCCGGTTCATTCCGACTATCGGTGAGGCAGAAGCAGAGGCATTCATCACTGAGATGTCGCACCGGCTTTCCGAAACCGACCGCCTGCTGCCAGGCGGCTACGTTTACCTGTCCGACCTGCTGGGCACGCCGGACGTGCTGCGCCAGATTGGCCGGCTGATTGCGACGCAGTACCTGGACGCGAAGGTCGACGCGGTGATGACGGTGGCCACCAAGGGCATCCCGATCGCGCAAAGCGTCAGCCAGTACCTTGACGTGCCATTTGTGATCGTTCGCCGCGACAGCAAGATCACTGAAGGCTCGACCGTGTCGGTCAACTATGTCTCGGCCAGTTCGGCGCGCATTGAAAAAATGGAGTTGTCTAAACGCAGCCTGCCAGCCGGCTCGCGGGTGCTGATTGTCGACGACTTCATGAAGGGCGGCGGCACGGTTAACGGCATGCGCAGCCTGATCAAGGAATTTGACGCAGAGCTGGTTGGCATCTCCGTGTTCGCCGAGGGCAACTTCTCTGGCGACCGGATGGTGACGGACTACACCAGCCTGATCCGCGTAGATGAAGTCGACACGAAGGCCAACACGCTGCACGCCATCGCGGGCAACTACCTCGCGCAAAATCAAGACCGCCTGCACGCACTGAAAAAATGAGTGCTTACCTGATTCCCATTAAAAGTGCGGTGATTGCTTTTCCCTTCATCGCACTTTTTGTGTCGTTGCCATTCATGGTGGGCCAGTATCGGAAGTACGGCAGTTTCCTGTTCTGGCGGGCAGTGGTGCTGTACAGTTTCGTGTTCTACCTGCTTTCGGCCTACTTCATGATTATGCTGCCGCTCCCCAGCCGCGCTAGCGTGGCGGCGCTGACGACACCGAAATACAACCTTGTGCCACTAACGGCTTTGCGGACTTTTTTCGCGACGACAGTATTTTCACCGCTCCACCCGGGGACCTGGCTGGCGGCGCTCAGGCAGCCGGGCTTCATTCAACCGGCGTTCAACTTGGTTTTGACGCTGCCGTTTGGCGTGTACCTGCGTTACTATTTCAAGCGCAGCCTGAAGCAAGTACTGGTGATGACGTTTGGCCTCAGCCTGTTTTTCGAGCTGACGCAACTGTCCGGGCTGTATGGCATTTACCCGCGGCCCTACCGGCTGTTTGACGTGGACGATTTGATCATCAATACGACCGGCGGGGTGCTGGGCGCCCTGATCGCGCCGGCGCTCATGCGGGCGTTTCCGACGCGTGAGGAAATGGACCGCAAAAGTTATGCGCAAGGCGGCCGGGTCACCTGGCTGCGGCGGTTTGTCGCTTTCATCATCGATAACGTGGTCGGCGTGGGCCTGGTCAGCCTGGTGTTGACGCTGCTGACGCGACTGTTTAGCCTCAACAGCAGCTTGCTGACGGTTTTGATCAACGCGGTGTTTGCGCCGCTGGTCGTGTTTGTCCTCGGGCCTTTGCTGTCAGGCGGGGCAACGTTGGGCAAGCGGCTGGTGCGCATTCGTATTGTGCGAGAAGACGGCCGCCCTGTGGGCTTTTGGCGCCTGCTTTACCGCGAATTTCTGCTTTACGGCTTTGCTAAGTATGTGGCGATCGGCCTGAACACGGTGTTTGTGGACTTGTTTTCCAAGTTTCACCGCACCGACCTTAACTGGACGCTTTTTGTGCTTTTGGGCGCAGCATTCCTCTTCCTGCTTGCCAACTTCTTGTGGGAAGTGATCACCCGGGACAATCATTACTTCTACGATGTTTGGGCCAAGACTAAGCAGGTCAGCACCACCGTCCACCAGTGATGGTTGTCCCCCGGGCGAGTCGACACTGCGTCACACAAACGGGCCAATCGGCGGTGTAAACGCCGGTGTCAAGCGGTCTATTCCACTGAGAAAATTTGCGGTAAAAGGCCGCCTGGGCTATGCTTGAGGCAACTTGAATTGAGATAGGAGCATGAACATGACGAAGAAATTCACTCTCATTTTGGCGGCCGGCAAGGGCACCCGAATGAAGTCGAAGCTCTACAAAGTGTTGCATGAGGTCTGCGGCAAGCCGATGGTCGACCACGTGCTGACCGAGGTGGAAAAGACGCACCCGGACCAGGTTGTGACCATTGTCGGCCACGGCGCCGATGCCGTCGAGCAGGCGCTGGGCCAGCGCACCAAGTACGTCGTCCAGGAGCAGCAGCTTGGCACGGGTCACGCGGTGCTGCAAGCGGAGCCGCTGATTGGTAAGGAAAGCGGCATGACGCTGATTGTCTCCGGCGACACGCCACTGTTTACGGCTGAGACGTTCGAGCAGCTGTTTGAATATCACCAGGACAAGGGTGCAACGGCGACCATTTTAACCGCGCAGGCTCCGGATCCGTTCGGCTACGGCCGGATCATTCGCAGCGACATCGGCACGGTACAGAAAATCGTCGAGCAAAAAGATGCGACGGCCGAAGAGGCCCGCGTGGATGAGATCAACACCGGCGTTTACGTCTTTGACAACCACGAGCTGTTTGAGGCGCTGCACCAGGTCAAAAACGACAACGCGCAGGGCGAGTATTACCTGCCCGACGTGATCCAGATCATGAAGGCCAAGGGTGACGTGATCGCGGCTTACCGGATGCCTGATTTTTCCGAGTCGATGGGGGTCAACGATCGTGTGGCGCTGGCGGCTGCGACCAAGGTGATGCAGGCCCGCATCAACAAGCAGCACATGCAAAACGGGGTGACGCTGATCGATCCTTCGACGACTTACATCGACGCCGACGTTGAGATCGGGCCGGACACCGTCATCGAACCCGGTGTTTCGCTCAAGGGCCACACCAAGATCGGCGCCGACTGTAAGATCGGTACGCACTCTGAGCTAATCGACGCGACCCTGGAAGACGGGGTCACCGTCACCAGCTCGACGATTGAGGATTCGATCATGCGCAAGGGCTCAAACATCGGGCCAAACTCGCACCTGCGCCCGCAGTCGGACATTGGCGAAGCCGTCCACATCGGCAATTTTGTTGAAGTGAAAAAGGCCACGATCGGGCCGCGGACCAAGGTCGGCCACCTGACTTACGTTGGCGATGCCACCCTGGGGTCAGACATCAATGTCGGCTGCGGGGTCGTGTTCGTGAACTACGACGGCGTGAAAAAGTGGCATACCAATGTTGGCAGTCACGCCTTCATCGGTTCAAACTCGAACATTGTGGCGCCGGTCAAGATCGCGGACCACAGTTTCATCGCCGCGGGGTCGACCATCACCGATGATGTGCCGTATCACGCGATGGGCATCGCGCGGGCCCGCCAGACCAACAAGGCGGACTTTTGGGACCGCTCGGCACTGGCCAAAGATGGCGAGTGGAACGCCGACGATTCGCATACTAAGTGAAAATAATGATGAAAACCAGCGGGCTTGAGCTGAAAGTCGGCTGGTTTTGTTTGGTTAAAATCTGATGACACTGACCCGCGACACCGTCCTTAACCAGAATGTTCTGGTATAATCGGCTTGTAAAGTATGTGTCGGTGGCTGTTATGTCGTCATGTCAATCTGATGGAGGAAAACATGTCTTACTCTGATCCAAAGTTGAAGATTTTTGCCCTGAACTCGAACAAACCCCTGGCGGAGAAAATTGCCGCTGAAGTGGGCGTCGAACTCGGGAAGTCGTCGGTGACGCGGTTCTCCGACGGGGAGATCCAGATCAACATTGAGGAAAGTATTCGCGGGGATGATATTTACCTGATCCAGTCCACCTCCGCGCCGGTCAACGACAATCTGATGGAACTGCTCATCATGATCGACGCCCTGCGCCGCGCTTCCGCTCACACGATCAGCGTTGTCATTCCTTACTACGGCTACGCACGGCAGGATCGCAAGGCCCGCTCGCGTGAACCCATCACCGCCAAGCTGGTGGCGAACATGCTCGAACGCGCCGGGGCCACGCGCGTTTTGGCACTGGATCTGCACGCCGCCCAAATTCAAGGGTTCTTCGACATTCCAGTCGATCACCTGATGGGGGCGCCGCTTTTGGCGGATTACTTCATCCGCAATGGTTACACCAACGCCGACACGGTTGTTGTGTCACCAGACCACGGCGGTGTGACTCGGGCCCGCAAGCTGGCAGAGTTTCTGAAGGCGCCAATCGCCATCATCGATAAGCGCCGCCCACGGCCAAACGTGGCCGAGGTCATGAACATCGTTGGCCATGTTAAGGGCAAGCGGTGCATCATCATTGACGACATGATCGATACTGCCGGCACCATCACGCTGGCCGCGCAGGCGCTCAAAGACGCCGGTGCCATCGAGGTCCAGGTGGCGGCGACCCACGCCGTCTTCTCCGGCCCGGCCATTGAGCGGCTGCAAAACAGCGCCATTGAGCGCGTGGTTGTCACCGACTCGATCAACCTGCCTGATGCCAAGAAGATCGACAAGTTGACGATTGTTTCCGTCGGCCCGCTCATCGGCCGCGCCATCACGCGCATCCAAGAAAACAAGCCGGTTTCGCCATTGTTTGAAAACCGGTTCACCAAGTAAAGCAAGTTTTAAGGCGCCACGCAAAAGAGGCTGAGACAAAATTGCCTAGTCGCGTTCCATAAAGCGACGCCCAAGCGCACAAACGCCCCTGCACCGCGATTCTAAAAACGAGTCGTGGTGCAGGGGCGTTTGTGCTTTGGGCTAAAACCGCTTTATGTCTCAGCCTCTTTTTTGACGTGCAGTAAGTGGCCCTGGGTTAGTTTTGCTGCTTGGCCAACAGGTCGCGGATCTGCGTCAGCAGTTCCTCTTGGGTTGGTCCAGCCGGTGCTGCCGCTTTTTTTGGCAACAGGCGGTTGGCCGTCCGCACAATCAGGAACACGATGAAGGCGACGATCAGAAAGTTCAGGACATCGTTGATGAACTGCCCGTAAGTGAAGGTCGCACCGGCTACGGTAACGCTGAGCTTGGCCAGGCTCGAGCTCTTTAGGAACAGGCCAATCAGCGGGTTGATCAGGTTCTTGGTCAAACTGGTGACGACCGCGGTGAACGCACCGCCGATAATGACACCGACCGCCATGTCCAGCACGTTGCCGCGCATGATGAAGGCCTTAAATTCTTTGAGCACTGAGATTCCCCCTTATTCTCATTTGATTTCATTGTAGCAAAATGCCCGTGTTTCGGCCGGTCAAATCTGCCGATGATGGAGGTCGGACTACTCAATGATTTGAGAGTTTCTGGTGATGTGGTGCATTTTATTGATCCAGGGGCGAATCGGCCCTTTGAGCAGGAGTCCAAGAAAGAAGAAGACGACCCCAAACGCCAGCAATTTCCATACGTCCGTCCAGAAGTTGGGCCAGTAAATGCCGCCAACAGTTTCGCGCAGCAGATTGACCGCGTAGGTGAACGGCAGCCAGGGGTTGATCATTTGGAAGAATTTGCCGGATAAGACCACTGGAAAATTGCCGCCAGCGCCGGAAATAGATAAGACCAGGATGATGATGCCGATCCCTTTGCCGATGTTTCCAAACAGGCTGATCAAGGCGTACATGATGGACACAAAGACGATGCTGAGAAACATGGCCCCGAGCAGGTACAGTGGTTTGTTGACCACGTAGGTGCCAATCAGGTAAATGTTGCCCAGCCCGGCGATGAGACCTTGAAGCATGGCCAAGCCGGCAAAAGTCAACCACCGGGCGGCGTACTGCTGTCTGATGGTGACGCTGGTCAGCGCTTTGGGCAGTTTGTATTCGGTGATCAAAATTGCGCCGAGTAGCAGGGCGCCGACCCAGATGCAAAGGGCCAGGTAAAAGGGCGCGCTTTGTGAGCCGTAGGTCGGAATCGGATAAATGCTAGTTTGCGCGATCGTGACCGGATCAGCCAAAAAGTTGGCTTCTTTGGCGGCGTCGCGCCGCAGCAGCTTGATCAAGGCGCTCAGGTCGATCGTTTTTTCACTTTGCTTAATGGCACTGCTGCCCCGCTGGATCGCGTCCTTCAAGGTCGGCCAGTCATTCTGCTTGAACGCAGCCGCAGTGGTCAAGCCTTGCTTGAGTGCTGGCATCTTGGCATTGGCCAGGGCCAGAGTCTGAGTCAGCTGGGTTTCGATGCCAGGCAGGTCAGTGGCGATAAATCGACTGGCGGTCTGCAATTTGGTGCGCAGCGCGGGGAAATCGCTCTGATAAAGGGCCGCGACGGTGGTGACCCCGCTTTGGATCAGGGCCATGTGGCTATTAAGCAGGGTGTTGGCATCAGTGAGTTCTTGACGCAAGGCGGGCAGCTGAGCCTGCGTCTGGGTCAGGAACCGGTTCGCCTGGGTCAGCAGTGATTTTGTGGTCGCCAGCAGACTTGGCAAGGCCGGGATAATTTGATTATTAATGGTTGAAAGGGTAGTTTGCGAGGCCCCCAAAATGGTCGCAAACTGACTCAACACCTGGTGGACACTGGCACCCAGGTGCAGCTGCTGAAGGCTCGCCGCAGCTTGAGCAAAGGCTTGGGCCTTAGTGTTGAGCTGAGCGAGCCCAGCTTGCAGCTGCGCAGTGGACATGGTTGGGACTTTTACGGCCATGGCGGTTGCTTCAGCTTGGACCGCTTGCGCAGTCGCCGCGAGTTGATTTAACTGCCGGATGGCTTCGGCAAATGGCGTCGCAGTGCTGTTGTGCAAGTGCTGAAAACTTGTTTGAACCTGGCTCAAAGCCTGTGCCGTTTGGGTGGCCGCACTGGCCGCCTTGCCTTGCTGCGCTGCCAGTGCCGTAAGGTGGTCAGCCATGGCGGCCTTGACCGCGGCGGTGTTGGGGCTGGTGTCAAGGCTTGCCAGCTGCTGCTGCAGCTGGGTGAGGCTTAAGCTTAAACTGGTGTTGGCGGTTTGAATCAAGCTGAGTCCTGAATCGACAGCACTTTGAACAATGGTCAGCGCCTGCTGGATCTTTGGTAGCACCTCATTTTTGGTGGTTGCCACTGCCCCTTGGGCGCTGCGGCCGAACGCGGTCAAGGCCGGCAGGGTCCCATCGACCTCGTCGATAATCGTGAGACTTTGCTGGGTGACCGTGATCCCGTTTGTGACTGCGGTGCTCAACTGATCAAAATTAGTTGCTACGGTGTTCAGTTGCGTGCCTGCCTGCCGGACTTCGGGCAGTTTGGTTTGCACCTGACCCGCCAGCTGGCCAGCTGAATCGATCATCGGCAGAAACTGCTGCGCCGAAACCAGTTTCTGCGCCATTTGATTCACTTCAGGCAGATAAGTGGCCATCTGATTGGCGGTGTGGAGTTTGGCTTCAATCTCTGGGACTTTGGTCTGCAGTGCCGCGACTTCATTCAAATATTTTTCGATTGTCGGCAGCTGGGCGTCGGTGGTCGTGACCAGACTGGCAAAGCGCCGGATCATCGGGAGATTGTCGTCCAGCTTAATGCCAGCCTGATTGAACACGGTGACCAGCGTTTTAGCCACGGTGTCGACGAACTGTTTGGAAATCGTGGTTTGCAGTGTTGAGGCTGCCGAACCAGTCAGCTTGGGCGCGACCGCGTTGATCTTTTCGTTGACGTAGTAATGCAGTTTCGGCTTTTGCAGCTTGCCGTCCACAATCGTCAGCAGATCTTTGGAAAAACGCTTGGGGACGACGATCCCAGCGTAGTACTTGCCGGACCGCACGCCGGACACCACCGCCTGCTTGGAATCGACAAAGCGCCAGCCGAGCTTCTTGTTGTGGTGAAGCTGATCGATCAGTTCGCGGCCGATTGCAATTTGCTTATGCTGAAAAGTGGTTGCGCGATCCGCGGAGTAAACCGCAACTTTGAGATCTTGCGTGTTGGAATAGGGATCCCATAGCGCCCACACGTTGAACCAGCAGTAAAGGCTGGGGATGACGACCAGCGCGGCGATTAATAAGAAAGCAAATGGACTCTTAAAAATGCGTTTCCAGTCCAGCACAAACAGACGGCCGATGTTCTTCATATTCTTCTCCTCATTAACCCCTTGCGCTCCCCCGGCGCTAGCATACCCAATTTTTGTTCTGATTAATAGCCCCTTTGATAATTACCCAAAATGAGCGGGCTGCTTGGCGCACGCAAAAGAAAGCAGGACGGATAGTCTAGTCGCGTTCCATAAAAGCGCGCCCAAGTGGACAAGGGCCTCTGCACCGCGATTCGATAATACGAATCGTGGCACAGAGGCCCTTGTGCTTTGGGCTAAAACCGCTTTATGTCTCAGCCTCCAGGTCGTTAGCCACTGATTCGGCCGATGGCCACGCTTACCGCGATCAAGGCAATCACGATGGCGGCAACGATATGGCGCCGCTTGTGGATCACCACGAAGGCCAGGTATTCGCGGATCACGGCGTTCGGGAGGTAGTAAAACGAGGTGGCGGCCCCGACGCCGTTGGCTTTAAGCCCCGCCGCCCGAGCGAAGACGCCGGCGCGAAACAGATGATAGTTATTGGTGAAAAAAGCGACCTTCGCTGCCTTGCCGTCTTCGCGCTGGTCAATCAGCGCTTTAGAGAATTTCATGTTTTGGTAGGTGGTTTTGGACTGATCCTCAATCAGCGTGTCGGCCTTGGAGACGCCGTGCGTGATGGCCCATTGCTGCATGGCCACACTTTCGGGCAGCGCCTCGTCCGGCCCCTGGCCGCCGGATAAAATGATTTTCGGCGCTGGCCGGCCCATGCGGATCTGTTTTTGATAAAAGTCGACTGCGACTTGAATGCGCGAGGCCAGAAGCGGGCTGACGCGGCTGCCGTTGAGCAGCCCAGCGCCAAGTACAATCAGGTAATCACGATCGTGGCGCGGCCGCTGCAGGTTGTACAGCACCAGGATGGTCAAGAAATTATACAGCGCCACCAGCTCGTAGCCAATCGCCAGTATGAAGAAAGTACTGAGCCCTGCATAGAGCCAGTTGGGGACCCAGCTGCGAGCAAACACCGCGGCCAGCTCCAGCAGAATCAAACCGCCGGCAAGTGCCAGAGTCAGCATGTTGGCCAGGCTGTGGCCTTCGCGCCGCCACACCAGCCACGCGTTCCAAAGCAGCCAGACCAAGTGCAGCGCGACGATCAGCGCGATCACCAGCACGAAAATGATGAATAAGGTCAAGGACACCGCAACCAGTAGGCGATTTTTCGATCCTAAAATGGCCAGCGCAAGGGTGGTCAGGGTCGTCAGCGCAAACAGGTTGAACAGCATGCCGTTGTAAAGGTGTCGGGGTTCGTGAATGAAGCTGGCAAGAAACAAGGCGCCCATGAGAATGGCCGGCAGGTAGAGCCAAAGGGGCAAGGGGGACATTTGATCACATCCTTAGTGGCGGTTAGACAATGAGTCGAGTATAATGAGGAAAAAATGAGAAAGAGGACGGCAGCGATGATGTCAGAGCCAGTATTTGGCCAGAAGGATCCGAAGCTGGATTACCACAAGCGCGTTGGGGTGTACGGGGTGATCCCGGATCAGGACGGCAAACGCCTATTGATTTTGCAGGCGCCGAACCACGCGCTATTTTTGCCTGGCGGCGAGGTGGAACCCGGCGAAACCGACGAGGAGACCTTGACCCGCGAGCTGCTCGAGGAGTTCGGGGTCAAGGTGAACATCGGCGAAAAGCTCGGGACGGCTTCGGAGTATTTTTACTCCCACCACCGCCAGACCGCCTATTACCATCCAGCAACGTTTTACGCCTGCACCGACATTCAGCAGGTTCAAAGTCCCCTGGAGGACTTCAACACGCTGATGCTGATGCCGATCGCCCTGGCCGCCGCCTCCCTGAAGCGGCCCACGCACCGCTATGGGGTGGCCCAGTGGCTGCGCACTCGCTAGCGCGGATCGATCAGGGAGTCGTTTAAGATATAGGTTTGAAAACGCGCGTAGGTGCCGGCGAATAAATCGTCGGCCTTTTTGCTCAGCATCACTTTCGGGAAGTAGAAGCGCTTGTCACCGATGGCTTTGCCGGAAATGGCGGCCACTAGCGGCGACAGAGTCGACAGTTCCTCTAAGGTGCCGTCGCGCTGAATGATCTCGATTTGGGTCTTCGGGTCGGCGACGCTGGGGTCATACTGGTCATAAGGCAAGTCAAAGCTGTCGTTTTCGGCCGTGTAATAAGCCGGGTCGAAGCCGGCCTCGGCCACTAGGGCCTTGAGCTGCGGCAGCAGGCGCGCCGTTTGCGTGGTGAACGCCACAGACTTTAGCGGCCGCCGGCTCAAGAAGCGGCTGGCCAGGTCCTGGAGCACTAGGTCCGGGTAGTCGAGCCAGTAGGTGAAGTAGGTATTGAGCACGCCGTCGTCCAGGCGCAGGTAGTCCTGCAAGTTGAACTGGTGCTCAAAAAACGGGATCAGCAGCCGCGGGTTGAACCGGGTGTCGAACTTGCCGGCTTCGTACAGCGTCTTCGCCCGCTCCAGCAGGTGGGTGAGGATCATTTCCATGCTCCGAGACACGGGGTGGAAGTAGACCTGCTGGTACATCTGAAAGCGGCCGACGATGTAGTCTTCGACCGCGTGCATGCCGTTGGCGTCAAAACCGATGCCGCCGCGATACGGCCGCATGACCCGCAGAATGCGGGCCAGGTCGAACTCCCCGTACTTGGTGCCGGTGAAGTAAGCGTCTCGCAGCAGGTAGTCCATGCGGTCCGCGTCGATTTGGCTGGAGATCATTTGCACGACCTGCGGGTTGGGGTAGGTGTGCGCGATGACACTGGCCACTTTTTCCGGAAAATCCGGGGCGACTTCGCGCAGCACCGCGTTGACCTTGGTGCTGGGATCAGTCAGGATGCGCCGCGTGATGGCCTCGTGATCGGTGTCAAAAATGTGCTCGAAGGTGTGCGAGTACGGGCCGTGGCCGATGTCGTGGAGCAGCGCGGCACACAGCGCAACCAGCCGTTCGTTGTCGTCCCAGAGGCCATCGCCCGGGGTTTGGGTCGGGTAGTTGACGGCGAAGTTATCGCAGATCTGGCGCGTGATCTCATACACGCCCAGGCTGTGGGTGAAGCGGGTGTGCTCGGCGCCTTGGAACACGTAATCGGCCACGCCGAGTTGCTTAATGCGGCGCAGGCGCTGGAACTCCGGGGTGTTGATCAGATCCAAGATGACCTGGTGCTGGACGTGGATGTAATTGTGGACCGGATCGCGGAAGACTTTTTCGCGGGGAAGCAGTTTGATGTTCATCATATTCTCCTTCATGAAGGCTGGCAGTGTACAGACTCGCACTGCGCAGTGATTTCGTCAGTTCCTATTATAGGCAACTTAAAAGGCGACTGCATCTTTACCCCCAATTGTGCCGGAAGCTTGGCGAGTAAGTTATAATAGGCAAGAAAGGATGATGGCTGCCATGGATTTAGCACACGGCGTTGACGTACAGGTGCACCTTGAAACGTTTGTCACCCAAGAAGGCGAAACCGAGCGGCACGTGTTTGACGAGCCCGGCACGGTGGTGCAGATGGGGGACACGCTTTACGTGCGCTATCGCGAGATCAACGAGGAAGAACACACCAATTACCCGGTGACGCTGAAGCTGCGCGGAGATGGCTCGGTGCAGCTGTCGCGCGGCGGCAGTGATGACGACACGCACCTGCGACTGCACTTTGCAGATAACCGGCGCATCCTGACGCGCTACCGCACCCCGTACGGCGTGATTCCGGTCGAGACCATCACCCCACGGCTGGACGTGCGGCTGACGACGGCGCCGCTGACCGGCGAAATCTACATCGAATACGAGCTGCTGGCGAACGGCCAACACCTGGGAAATTACCGGTTGCGATTGCTTTTTAGCGTTTGAGCGCGTATGATTCAGAATAGACTGTATTAACCAGAAAGGGCGTGTACCGGTTGAAACTTGATGTATTTGCCGATGCGAACAAATCGGAATTGTCCATGATCGAGGTGGCGCGCGCCATTCTCGAGGAAAAAGGCGACACGATGGGTTTTGCTGACATTGTCAACGAAATCCAGACATATCTTGGCAAGAGTGATTCTGAAATCCGCGGTCGCTTGTCGCAGTTCTACACCGACCTCAACGAAGATGGCAGTTTCATCTCGCTGGGCGATAATGTGTGGGGCCTGCGCGCTTGGTACCCGTACGAATCCGTTGACGAAGAGGTCAACCACCCAGAAGACGAGGAAGACACCCCGCGCCGCAAGAAGCGCAAGAAGGTCAATGCCTTCTTGGCCGACGCCGCTGATGACGATGACGTGATCGATTACAACGACGATGATCCGGAAGACGATGATTTCGATGCCGATGACGACACAGAAGACGTTGCGGATGACTTCGACGATACGGACACCGATGACACCGACGACGAGGATGATTCCTTGCCAGACGGGATCGAAGGCCAGCTGGCCGAATTTTCCGATGACGACACTGACACGGATGATGAAGAGGACACCGACACGCCAGACTTTTCCGGCGACGCCGCGGATTCTGACGATTCAGACGATGATGAGTAACCTGATTTGCTAACGCCGGTAACGGCGTTTTTTTTCGCCGCGGGCAAGTCCTTGACACGGACCCCACTTCCCGGTACTATATTGCTTGGGCGCCCTGCAGAAATGCCAGGGCCAGACGCTTGCAAGCTCCCTGTTCATCTTGAATAGGGAGCTTGTTTTTGTTTTTTCTTGCTGCCGCACTCGGCTGCGCTGTTGCAGCCGGCCTCAAAAAATCATAAAGGAGTCTTCTCATGACCAAGTATATTTTTGTTACCGGTGGGGTCGTTTCGTCGCTGGGTAAAGGGATCGTGGCCGCCAGTTTGGGCCGGCTGCTCAAGAATCGCGGCCTCAAGGTGACGATTCAAAAGTTCGATCCGTACATCAACGTCGATCCGGGAACCATGAACCCATACCAGCACGGGGAAGTGTTCGTCACCGATGACGGCACAGAAACCGACCTCGACCTTGGCCACTACGAACGCTTCATCGATATCAACCTGAACAAGTACAGCAACGTCACCACCGGCAAGATCTACTCTGAAGTACTCAACCGCGAGCGCCACGGCGAGTATCTTGGCGCGACGGTGCAAGTGATCCCGCACATCACCAACATGATCAAGGAGAAAATCATGCGCGCGGCAACGCACACCGACTCCGACGTGATCATCACGGAAATCGGCGGCACGGTCGGCGACATCGAGTCCCAGCCGTTTTTGGAAGCCATTCGCCAGATGAAAAAGGACGTCGGCCCGGAGAATGTGTACTACATTCATGCGACCCTGATCCCGTATCTGCGCGCCGCTGGTGAAATGAAGACCAAGCCGACCCAGCACAGTGTCAAGGAACTGCGCAATGTCGGCATTCAGCCGGACATGCTGGTTCTGCGCACCGAAAAGCCGGTCACCGATTCAATGAAGAAGAAGATCGCGCTGTTTACTGACGTGCCGGTCGAGTCCATCATCGAATCCCGCGACGCCAAGATCCTGTACCAAGTGCCGCTGGCCATGCAGGCGCAGGGCATGGATCAGCGCGTCGTGGACCACTTTGGCTTTGACACGCCGCAGGCCGACATGACCGAATGGCAGGGTATGGTCGACCGCATTGGCAGCCTGAAGGACACGGTGCGCATTGCGCTGGTTGGCAAGTATATTGAGCTGAAGGACGCCTATATTTCCGTCACTGAGGCTCTAAAATCCGCCGGCTACTTCTGGAACGCCAACATTGATCTGGTCAAGTTTCAGGCGGACGACATTACCGAAGACAACGTTAAGGAGAAGCTGGAAGGCTTCGACGGCATTCTGGTGCCCGGCGGGTTCGGTGACCGCGGCCTGGAAGGCATGATCACCAGCATCAAGTACGCGCGTGAAAATGACGTGCCGTTCTTCGGCATTTGCCTGGGTATGCAGATGGCCTCCATTGAGTTTGCCCGCGACATGGCCGGCATCACGGACGCCTTCACCACCGAGGTCGACAAGGACGTCAAAGATCCCGTGATCGACATCATGCAGGACAAGAAGGACCTGGAAAACCTTGGCGGTACTCTGCGCCTGGGATTGTACCCGTGCGTGCTGAAGCCGGGTTCGGTCGCTGCGGCCGCCTACGACAACGTGCCGGAGATTCAAAAGCGTCACCGTCATCGCTACGAGTTCAACACCAAGTATCGCGCAGCGCTTGAAGCCAAGGGCTTGGTGTTCTCCGGCACTAGCCCGGACAACCGCCTGATGGAGATCATCGAGTACCCGAAAAATAAGTTCTTCGTGGCACCGCAGTACCATCCGGAATTCCAGTCACGTCCGGACAAGCCGGAAGGTCTGTTCAAGGCGTTTATCAAAGCCGCCGGCAACTACTAAGCCTAAGGCCTTCAGTGCCAGCCCAATCGGCTGGCACTTTTTTGCTTTGACTGCCAGCTTAATTTTCGTGAAAGCCGCGTCAGACTGGTCATTTCGGGTTGTGTTTTGCGCTGCAGTTCATTAGAATATAACGGTGAATGCGATTTTTATCACGCATCATCCTACCAGTATTCGTAACTAATTGAAGCAATTATTCGAGGCCAGCTTCAGCCTACCTGACCGCCTAAGGGCGCTGTGCTCGTATTAGTGAGGAAAAGACTAAATGAAAAATATGCTGATCCACGGAGGCAAAAAGCTTTCCGGCACCGTTGTGATCGGCGGGGCAAAGAATAGTACCGTGGCCTTGATTCCGGCTGCGATCTTGTCCCGCACCCCGGTCACCCTAGAATCGGTGCCGGTGATCCAAGATGTGACCAACCTGATGGCAATTTTAGACGAAATGAACGTGTCCTCGACGTTTGCCGACTGCGTGCTGCGCATCGACCCATCGCACATTCAAAATGTGCCGCTGCCAAGCGGTAAAATCAAAAGCCTGCGGGCCTCGTACTACTTTATGGGTGCGCTGCTCGGCCGCTTCGGCCGCGCAGTTGTCGGCCTGCCCGGCGGCGATGACATCGGGCCGCGGCCCATTGATCAGCACATCAAGGGCTTCGAGGCCCTTGGCGCCACGGTGACCAATGATCACGGCGCCATTTCCATCACGGCGCCCAAGGAAGGCCTGCACGGCGCCCGCATTTTCTTTGATATTTCCTCGGTGGGGGCGACCATCAACGTGATCCTGGCAGCCGTCACGGCCCATGGCCACACGGTGATCGAAAACGCGGCCAAGGAGCCGGAAATCATCGACCTGGCCACGTACTTGAATAACATGGGCGCCGTAATTCGCGGCGCCGGCACCGACACCATCCGGATCGAAGGCGTTGCGCAGCTGGCAGCGCATAATGCCCACACCATCATTCCCGACCGCATCGAGGCCGGCACATACCTGGCCATGGCCGCTGCAGTGGGCGATGGGGTCAACGTCAAAAACATCATCTCGGAGCACCTGGACGCCTTTTTGGCGAAGCTTGAGGAAATGGGCGTGGTGATGGACGTTGGCGAGGATAGCATCTTCGTCTATCCGTCCGGTGATTTGAAAATGGTGCAGGTCAAGACACTGCCGTACCCAGGCTTTGCCACGGATCTGCAGCAGCCGATCACGCCGCTGATGCTCAAGGCGCACGGCGAAGGCATCATCATTGACACCTTGTACCCCAAACGGGTGCGGCACATTCCTGAACTCGTGCGAATGGGCGCGGACATCACCATCGAAAATGATGTGATCATCGTCCACCACGCCGATCACTTAGAGGGCTGCGAAGTGGCGGCCGAGGAGATTCGCGCGGGCGCGTGTCTGATGATCGCCGGTCTGATGGCAGAAGGCGACACCACCATCACCAAGGCGGAGAACATTTTGCGCGGGTACGATCGCGTCATCATGAAGCTGCGCAATCTGGGCGCCGACGTCGAGTTGATCGACGAAGCCGCGCCCGCCGAGGAGGCACTGCGGGCTGAAAACTGATTGCACATTTTTCGCCTGCATGATAAAATGCTAAAGTTGTGTATCACAAGTAATCTCTAGGTCAGGCAATGGCTTAGGGCAAAGGAGAAGATATTATGAAGCAAGGTATCCACCCAGATTATCACCCAGTTGTGTTCCTGGACTCCTCGACCGGCTACAAGTTCCTGTCCGGCTCAACGAAGAAGTCTTCTGAAACCATCGAATGGGAAGACGGTAACACGTACCCATTGGTCCGCGTTGAAATTTCTTCCGATTCTCACCCGTTCTACACGGGTAAGCAGAAGTTCAGCAAGGCTGACGGCCGTGTTGATCGCTTCAACAAGAAGTACGGGCTTACCAGCAAATAAAGACCACTTTGTCACATTGCGGCCACGAACCGCGGCGTGACGAGAATCTTAAAAGTTGGTTTTCGTACAAATTCATCAAAACGGGTGCGATCTGTACGAGAATTTGGCTCAATATGGGGACGTTTGGAATTCAGTTTGAATTCTGAGCGTCTTTTTGTTTTTCTAGTCTTGCGGAATTCAGCCGATCTAGGAAGCGTTGGTGGGTGACCGTTGTTATTATATCCGGTGTGTTCACGTAAGTTCGCGTGGTTGAAACATTGGAATGGGTGAGCGCACTGGAGATGTCTTCCATCGACGCACCGCCTTGTCGTGCTAGGGTACTGAACGTGTGCCGCATCTTGTGTGGATGCAGGTAGACCAATTCAGGGTGCCGCCGATTGACTGACTTGATCCGTGCGTTGAGGTAATCAGAGTAAAGCGGCTGGTTGCGAACACCCTCACGAGTGACGTAGGTGAACAGCCACTGCTCACCATCTTGCTCTACTCCGATTGCTTCGAGCTGCTTGGCTTGTTCTGCCTTCCAGTCGGCCAGTAGATATAGAATATCCTGTGGCAGGGTGATAATGCTTTGCTTGTGTCCCTTGGTGTCCTTCGCGTCGCGGTTACCATCGAGTGACTGAACCAGATACAACTTGCCAGCTTCCAGATCAATGTGCTTCCACTGTAAAGCGTAGGATTCGCTCTTACGGTCGCCTAGGTGCAACGTTAGCAGGAACAGGGTGTAATCGGCTAGAGATAGCTTACCGCGCTCATAGTCCTCTTTTGTGGCTTGTAGCCAGTCCAGAAGTTGCTCTGCGGTCAGGAACTCACCTTTCTTCACTCGCTCCTTCTTGAGCTTGTCCTTGTGTGGTTGCCCGACAAGGCGGAGGGACTTGCCTACGCGGTCATATTCGATGTAGTCGAGGATCTCGGCGACTTCAAACATTTGGCGCACATACGCCTTAACCGTTTTGATATTAGCGAAGTGCTCTGACTTCTCCTTGAGCCGATCGACGACGAACTCTTTGTTGGAGTTCAGGTAGGTCATGGAATAGGAGCCGAACATTGGCAGTAGGTGGTTCTTGAACAACCCACGCTGGTATTCGACAGTAGCCTTCGTTGGGACAACCGGTGCCCGACCAGTGGAACCGGTCAAATACAGTGGCATGAAGACATCTTTATAGAACGTCTTGAACAGAATCTTACCTTTAAGCTCAAGAGAACGGGCATTACCGTTCTTTTGGGCTCCTTTAATTTTCTTGTTGATCTCACGCTCCTTTGCGACTGCTGCTTGTTTGGTCGAGATGGTTTCCCGAAAACGGGTCTGTCCGGCGACGCCCATGAGTTCACGAACGGCTTTCGGATCCCCAGTTTACAATTCAAGTGCAACACCTTAGCGACTAGACCAAAAAGGCCATGAAGACCTATTCTTGTTAGTGCAACCAGACAAGAAAGCAGGAATCTTCATGACCCACTCTCAGATTAACACTCACAAGCACTA
>NZ_BOLU01000014.1:0-60925 GCF_016861825.1 Lacticaseibacillus sp. 866-1
GCCTTCAGATCTGTTAGGCTATGAAGACTGCGTTAGAAGCGCAGGGTCCTTCCAGGACGCATGACAGGATGCTGCTATCACTTTCCTAACTTAATAAAGCGACTCAAAGCGGCGACGCAGCGAGGATAGCAGGCAGGGGCAACCCTGCAACAAAGGCCACCAGGGTTAAACCTGGTGGCAGGGGACACCATTTCGCAAGAGGTGGTGTCCTTAGTGTGTTCTAAATTCGTTAGACGACAAAAAGGCTTTTGAGGCACAACGCGCTTCAAAAGCCTTTCGTATGGTTATATTAGACTTTTAATCAAAACGGCGACTAGTGCCAAGGCAAATAACACGGTGACTATGCCCAAGGCTCGCCGGATTGGACGGCTTTTGACTAGACAACCAGTGGCGACAGTCAATACAAGAAGCAAGAACAGCGCAAGAAGAGCAGAGGTCGTCAGACTCATCGACTCACCACCTAAGCCAGCGCGTGAAGCGTGAAGACGGTACGGCGCTCAAACGCGGCGCCAGGCATCAGCGTGAACAGCGGGGTGGTCGGGTAGATCGCGACCGCAGCGTGAGGGGCGCCGGTGATGCCGTTGAAGTAGTGCGCGGCGCTGAGGTCGGCATAGGAGTCGACAGTCAGGCCTTTGGCTTCAGTGGACACGGTCAGCGCCCAGTCCTTCGCTGTCAGGGAGGCTTGCGTCGCTTCGGCGGTCAGGGTGCGCTCGGGCAGCGGCACGGGTTCCGCGTCGAGGCGCAGGTGCTGGTCCATCACACTCTGGGCGGGGTCGCCGGTCAGCGCAAAGGCAACGTTCAGCCGCGGGCGGATCTTGATCTGCGTGTCAGTTTCGATGTGCCAGTCGACGGTCCAGCGGTTGCGGTTGTCCAGCGTGTGGACAATGCTGACGCGGCGGCTGCCAGGCAGGCCATCCTGATGGTCACCCAACTCGAGGGTGAACTTGACTGACACATGGTCATCTTCCTGCTCGGTCTCGGCGTCCCAGTTGTAGTTCTGCCAGCCGGTGCGACCAGAGTCGGGCGGCAGCTCAGGACTTTCGCCTTGCACCGGACCGATCACAGCGCCGAAGTGGCCAGGGTCTTCCGCGTAGTCTTGGAAGGTGATGAAGCCGATGGTCAGGTTGGGGTCGAACTGGTCGCGGTTGGGCAGGCGGACCTGCTGAACCCGCGCGCCGAAGGTCAGAAAATTCAGGGTCATGTGGTGATCATTTTGCAGTGAGTACTGCATGACATTTTCCGAGCCTAGCCGGTAGAATACTTTGGAGGAGATTTTCACAAGAGAGCGCTTCCTTTCGTCTATCCCTCAATGGTAACGGACTGCAGAGGCAGTTTCAATGAAAATTGCGCCGCGCCGGGCAAGGTCTTCTGGTAATATTGAGGGAGTGCATCAGGAAAGGTGATTTCATTGAAACGACTTGTTCAAGGCCTCCGCGCATTTTTCCACCGCTTATACTGGCTGCTGACCCTCGGCTTCGCGCTTGCTTTGGTCTACGCATTTTTCGGGCGCAAGTATCTGACGCAGTGGCGCGGCTACTTCGACTTGGCCAGCTTCATTTTTATTGTAGCGTGGGTCGCGGTCAACGCGATGATGCTCTACCATCACCACTTCCAGTTCCGCGACCTGCAGATGGAGGAGGTGGACCAGATGGACGGCGAGGAGTTCGAACGCTTCTGCGTCTACCTGCTGCGGCGCAACGGTTTTAAGCGCCTGAAAACCACCAAGGCCTCGGGCGATCAGGGCATCGACATTATTGGCACGAAGAAAAAGAAAACCGTGGGCTTTCAGTGCAAGCGGTACGAGGGTCAGGTCGGCAACAAAGCCGTGCAGGAGGCCTACTCCGGGCACAGCTTTTACGAGTGTGATGAGGCTGCGGTCATCACAAACTCTGACTTCACCGACGCCGCCAAGGAGCTGGCCGACCAGCTTGACGTGATGCTGATCGACCGGCCGCACCTCAAGCGCCTGATGCGTCGCCTGCCAAGCTGAAGTTCAGTTGATGACGAGCACGCCGGCGACCTGTTGGGTGCCAAACAGCGGCCGCTTGCCGGCTTTTTCCTGGACATAAAGGTAGCGGGTGCGCAGGCCCGGCTGGTCCAGCAGCACGGCCAGCTCCCACAGGTGGCGCGGGTGGCCTGAGGACTTGGGCACGAGGATCGCTTGGCGCTCCTCGTTGGCGTCCGCCGTCAAGATTTTATCAAAATTGCTTTGAACGCCGTCGGCCCGCAACTGGACCGGCGTTTTTTTATCTTGGTCGGCCATCAAGGCCAGCAGATCGATCACACGCATAACGCCGCCTCCGTTTCCTCTCCATTCTACCTGAAGGCGGCCATTTTGTAAGATTTCTTAAGGCCAAAGCTGTCGGTCCGGCCGGCCGTGTATAATTGTTATCAAGCGAAAATCGAAGGAGCGATTTCATGACAGAAGTGGTTATCGTCAGTGCAGCCCGCACGCCGATCGGTAAGTTGAATGGCGCGCTGGCGCAGGAATCCGCCGTGGCGCTGGGCGCGGCTGCGGCCAAGGCGGCCATTGCGCGCGCAGGCATTGACCCGCACCGTATCGATCAGGCGGTGTTCGGCAACGTGCTGCAGGCCAACAGTGGCCAGAACGTGGCCCGTCAGATCGCGCTTCAGGCGGGGATGACGACAGAGAGCTCGGCGATGACGGTCAACGAAGTCTGCGGGTCGGGGCTGAAGGCGGTGCGGCTTGGCCAAAGCGCGATTCTGCTCGGCGATGCGGACGTTGTGCTGGTTGGCGGCACGGAGAGTATGAGCCAGACGCCGTACTACACGACGAAAATGCGAGCCGGCCACGCGCTGGGCAACGTCGAATTGGTTGACGGCGTCATGCGCGACGGCCTGACCGATGCCTTCACCGGGCTGCCGATGGGCATCACGGCGGAGAATGTCGCCGATCAGTTCAACGTGACCCGCGAGGCCCAGGATCAGTTTGCCCTTGCCTCACACCAAAAGGCCGTCGCCGCTCAGCAAACGGGGGCGTTTGTCGACGAAATCGTGCCGGTGACGGTGAAAATCAAGCGCGGCGCCGTGGTCGTTAGCCAGGACGAAGGACCGCGCCCAGATACCAGCCTGGAGAAGCTTGCCAAGTTGCGGCCGGCCTTCAAGCAGGGAGGCACAGTCACCGCCGGCAACGCCAGCGGCATCAACGACGGTGCCGCGGCGCTGATTTTGATGCGCAAGGACTTGGCGGACCAGGAGGGGATTCCATACCTCGCGACCATCAGCGGCTACAGCGAAGGCGGCATCGACCCGAATTTCATGGGTTATGCGCCCAAGCGCGTGATTGAAAAACTGCTGAAGCGAACTGGTTCCCAATTGGATGCAATCGACCTGTTTGAGGTCAACGAGGCGTTTGCCGCGCAAAGTATCGCTGTGGCTAATGAGCTGGCGCTTAATCCCGCCAAGCTTAACGTGAACGGCGGTGCGCTGGCGCTCGGCCATCCGCTCGGCGCTTCCGGCGCGCGGGTGCTGGTCACACTGCTTTACGCGCTGAAAAATCGAAATCAGCATTCCGGTGTCGCGGCGCTTTGCGTCGGCGGTGGCATCGGTGTGGCCATGCAGGTGGCGCGGCCATGACGAAATTTTACGAGCAAACGCCAGAGGAGCGGCGGGCGCAGCTGATCGCGGAAGGCGCGCTGACGGCGCAAGACGCCGAGTGCCTGGCCGCGCCGGGCTTGCACGCCGATGTGGCGGCCAATCTCAGTGAGAACCAGATTGGCCAGTACGCGCTGCCGATCGGCGTTGCACGGAATCTGACCGTCAATGGGGTGGTGCGCCAGGTCGCGCTGGCGACAGAAGAGCCGTCCGTCGTCGCGGCCGCCAGTAACGGCGCTCGTCTGGCCAATCTGAACGGCGGGGTGAAGGCCAGCGCTGAGCCGCACCGGGTGATTGCTGAAGTCGTGTTTGACGGCTTGGCCGACAATGGTGACGCTGAACGCGTGATGGCGCAGCACCGCGCGCTGCTGTTTGCGGCGGCTACGGCGGCTCACCCTTCTGCGGTGAAGCGCGGCGGCGGATTCAAGGAATTGACGTGTGTTCGCCGCGGCCGTTTTTTCGTGATCCAGCTGACCATCGATCCCAGTCTGGCAATGGGCGCAAATTTGGCCAACACGATTGCCGAGGCGGTGGCGACTGCGGCTTCTGGGCTGCTCGATCACCCTGCGCTGGTGGCGATTTTGACTAACGGCAGCAGCGAGTTGGTGCGTGCCGAGGTGACGCTCTCGCCGGCGACGATCGCGACCGAAGCAGGGAACGGCATTGCCATTGCCGCAAAAATCGCGGCGCTGAGTGATTTGGCGCAAAGCGATCCGATGCGCGCGGCGACGCATAACAAAGGCATCATGAACGGGATTGACGCCTCAGTGCTTGCCACTGGCAACGACACGCGCGCGGTGGCCGCCGCGATCAGTGCTTACAGCAAAGGGCAACCGCTCAGCACTTGGCAGCTCGAAGGGGATCAGTTGGTCGGACGAATCAAACTGCCCTTGCCGGTCGGGGTGGTGGGTGGTGCCATCAGCGCGTTGCCCAAGGCGCAAGCGGCCTTGCGCCTTGGCGGCTTTGACACTGTCGCCGACTTGCAGATGAGTCTCGCCGCGCTGGGGCTGGTGCAGAATCTGGCCGCATTGCGCGCCTTGGCCGGACCGGGGATTCAGGCCGGTCACATGGCGCTGCAGGCCCGGGCGCTGGCAATGGCGGCCGGGGCGACTGGCACTGAGATCGAAGCCGTCGCGGCGAAGCTCACACCAGAGGCGCGCGACCTGACTTCTGCCAGACAACTGTTGAACGAGCTTAGGGGGAAACAGTAAATGGACATTGGAATCGATCAACTGGGGCTATACAGCCCGGATTTTTACATTGATTTACGGCAGCTGGCTGAGGTGCGCGGCGTCGACCCGGATAAATACACGATCGGGATCGGCCAGGATGAGCAGGCCGTCCCGCCGTCCAGCCAGGACGTCGTCACCATGGGCGCTGCGGCAGTCCAGCAGATTCAGGCCAGTATTGATGCGGAGCGCCTGGGCCTCATCGTCCTGGGCACCGAAAGCGGCGTCGACGCCAGCAAGGCCGGCGCGCTCTTCATTCAAAAGCTGACCGGACTGCCCCAGACGGCGCGGGTGCTAGAAATCAAGGAGGCGTGTTACGGCGGCACCGCTGGGCTGATGATGGCGCGCGATTACGTGGCCGTGCATCCGACCAAGCAGGCACTGGTGATCGCCGCCGACATTGCGCGCTACGGCCTGAATACGGCCGGCGAGGTCACCCAAGGCGCCGGCGCTGTCGCAATGCTGGTCAGTGCGGCACCACGGCTGCTGGTCATCAATGACGATTCCGCCGTGCATGCTGAGGACATTGGTGATTTCTGGCGGCCGGTGTACACGGACCAGGCGCTGGCCCGCGGCAAGTATTCTACCGAGCAGTACCTGCGCTTCTTCCAGCTGGCTTGGGCCGCTTATAAAAAGACCACCGGTTTAGGGCTGGCTGACTTCAAGGCGCTGACCTTCCATCTGCCTTACACCAAAATGGGGCTCAAGGCGCTGCGGCAGGTGCTGCCGGAAGCAGATGCAGCCAAGCAGCAGGACCTGCTCATGCATTTTGATCACAGCATTCAGTACAGTCGGCGCATTGGCAACCTTTACACCGGCTCGCTGTACCTGGGGCTGCTGTCGCTCTTGGAAAATGACAGCAGCTTGGCCGCTGGCGACCGGCTGGGCTTGTTCTCTTACGGTTCCGGGGCGGTCGGGGAGTTCTTCTCGGCGGTGCTTGTCGAAGGGTTCGAAAAACAGTTGCACGGCGCCGCGCATGTTGGCGCACTGAACGCCCGGCGCGCTTTGAGCATTGCCGAGTACGAGCGCGTTTTTCAGGACGCCGTCCCGTATGCAAAGGCGGATTACCAAACCAATCCCGACTATTACGCCGGCCCGTTTATTTTGACCGGCGTGACCGGCCAAGAGCGCCAGTACCGGGCCCGATAGCAAGTGAAGCCGATCAGCGTTGCTGCTGGTCGGTTTTTTTCGGCTTAGTTAGGTCAAAAAGTGGCGAGGCGATTTGGTGTAAGCGTGGCCACAGCGTGTGTTAAAGTATGGCTAACGGTGTTCATTTAAATTTGCTTGTATTTGGTAAGCTGTTTGCGTATACTAAAAGACGTCAATACTTATTAAACGTAAGTAGAATAATTCTGGAGGCGAGACCATGACAAAAATCAATGCAGCAGACGCTGGACTGAAGGTTATCGAAAGTTGGGGCGTAAAAAATATTTACGGGTTGCCTGGTGGGTCTTTTGACTCGACCATGAACGCGATTTATAACCGCAAGGACACGCTGAACTACATTCAGGTACGCCATGAAGAAGTTGGCGCGTTGGCCGCGGTCGGTGAGGCCAAGGTGACTGGCAAGATCGGTGTGACCTTTGGCTCAGCCGGCCCTGGCGCCGTCCACCTGCTGAACGGGTTGTATGACGCGCAGTGGGATCATGTGCCAGTGCTCGTGCTGGTTGGCCAGGTGCCGACGAGTGCGATGAACACCAATTTCTTCCAGGAAATGAACGAGAATCCGATGTTTGCGGATGTTTCTGTCTACAACCGCACCGTGATGACCGCCGAGCAGCTGCCCGCCGTGATCGATGACGCGATCGCGCAGGCCTACGCCAAGAGCGGCGTGGCAGTCGTCACGATTCCAAAGGACCTGGGCTGGCAGGAAATTGAGGACAATTATGTTTCTCGCGCAGCGGACTACCAGAAGCCGCTCCTGCCAGAGCCGCCAGCAGAAAAAATCGCGGCGGCGGCCAAGCTTTTGACCGAGGCGAAGCACCCGTTGCTGTACGTCGGCAACGGCGCCCGCGGTGCGCGCGAGGAGATTATTGCCTTGTCCGAAAAGCTGAATGCGCCGATTCTGACGTCTGCGCTTGGCAAGGGAATTATCCCGGATTCCTACAAGGCTAACATGGGCTCCGCCGGGCGCGTGGCCTCCAAGCCAGGGATCGAAATTGCATCAAACACAGATGCAGTGCTGTTCCTGGGCTCGGACATGCCGTTCCAGAGCTTCTTCATCGGCCCTCAGGCCAAGTACATCCAAGTCGACATTGATAGCGCCAAGTTTGGCCGCCGTCACCATGTTGACGTGGCCATCCTAGCTGATGCCAAGAAGACGGCAGTCGCTTTGACCAACGCCATCGCCCAGCAGCCTGAAACTGGCTGGTACCGGGCCGCGCTGAAGAACAAACAGAACTGGGCTGACTGGATGAAGTCGTTTGAGGACGACGATGAGACGCCGCTGCGCGTTGAGCCAGTCTTCAAGCAGATCAATGACATGGCGACTGACGACGCGATTTTCCAAGTCGATGTCGGCAATGTCACTATCAACGGCATGCGCTATTTGAACACCGACAAGCACCAGCGCTTCACCACCAGCGGCTGGTACGCGACGATGGGTTACGCCCTGCCGGCGGCCATCGGCGCCAAGGCGGAATACCCGGATCGCCAGGTATGGTCGATTTCTGGTGACGGCGGCTTTGCGATGGTCATGCAGGACATTCTGACGCAGGTCAAGTACCACATGCCAATCATCAACGTGGTCCTGACCAACGAGTCCCTGGGCTTCATTGAGGCCGAGCAGGACGACACCAAGCAGCCGCACTCCGGGGTCGATTTGATCGATGCCGATTACGGCACTGCGGCCGCAGCGCTGGGTGCCACTGGCTTTGAGGTGCACACGCTGGCCGAGCTGAAGGAGGCCTTTGCCAAGGCTAAGGACGCCAAGGGGCCGGTCGTGATCGATGTCAAGATCTCCGACCTGCGGCCAATTCCTGTTGAGCAGCTAGTTCTGGACAAGCAGACGCAAGACCCTGCGGCCGTCGATGCCTTCGTCAAGAAGTATCACGCCGAGAGCCTGATTCCGTTCCGCCAGATCCTGGCCGACGAGGAAAAGTAATTTATTGGCTTCTTTGAGAGCTGGCAGTTTGTTGCCAGCTCTTTTTCATGACCATTCCTGACCGGCCGGTGGTCCGGGCACTGTGGTATATTGGTAGTTATAGTAACCGTGAAGGTGGTTGAGAAAAAATGAAGATTCTGATCGTAGGGGCGGGGCTGTTCGGTGCCGTCAGCGCCAACGAGTTGGCCAAGCGCGGCGATGACATCACGGTCATCGACAAGCGCGACCACATTGCCGGCAACATTTACACCAAAGAAGTCGAAGGCATTCAGGTGCACCAGTACGGCGCACATATTTTCCACACGGTCAGCAAGCAGGTCTGGGATTACGTGCACCAGTTCGCGGCCTTCAACCGGTACACGAACGAGGTCGTCGCCAACTACAAGGGCGAGCTTTACAACCTGCCATTTAACATGAACACATTCAACAAAATGTGGGGCGTGATCACTCCGGCGGAGGCGCAAGCCAAAATTGCTGAGCAGCGCGCGGTGCTGAACGGCAAAAAGCCTGAGAACCTCGAGGAGCAGGCCATTTCGCTGGTCGGCACAGACATTTATACCAAGCTGATCAAGGATTACACCGCCAAGCAGTGGGGTCGCGCCCCCAAGGAGCTGCCAAGCTTCATCATCCGCCGGCTGCCGGTGCGCTTCACGTTTGACAACAACTACTTCAACGACCCGTACCAGGGCATTCCCATCGGCGGCTACACCCAGATCGTCGAGAAAATGCTCGATCACCCGAACGTTAAAGTCCAGCTCAACACCGATTTTCTGGCGAACAAGGACGCCTACCTGAAAGACTACGACCGGATCATTTACACCGGGATGATCGACGAGTTCTTCGATTACCGCTTCGGCGAGCTTGAATACCGCAGCCTGCGCTTTGACACGCAGGTCCTCGATCAGGACAACTATCAAGGCAACGCGGTCATCAACTACACCGACGGCGACACTAAGTTCACGCGGATCATTGAGCACAAGTGGTTCGAGTTCGGCGCCGGCAACAAGGGTAAGACCGTGGTCACGCACGAGTACCCGCAGAACTGGTCGCGCGGCGTGGAACCGTACTACCCGGTCAACAATCAGGACAACGACCACCTGTTCACGAAGTACCGCAACTACGCCACTGAAAACTTCCCGCAGATCACCTTTGGCGGGCGGCTTGGCATGTACCGTTACTACAACATGGATCAAGTCATCGCGGCGGCCTTGCAGTTCTTGGCGCACTTTGACAAGTAAGAGAAAAGTAAAAAGAGGCTGCCCAGTCAATTGCGACTGGGCAGCCTCATTTTGGTCTGCTTGGTTACTGGGCGCGCTTCAGCACCGCCTGGATGAGGGCCTCAGTCGAGGTGAACACCTCTCCATTCAGCTTGATCAGGCCGACCGTGTAGAGATTGAGATAATGGAACTGATTCTCTGCGACGTCTTGGAGCGCGGCCAGCTTTTGCTGGTTGGTGGCGCCCAGCCGCCGCGAGTCGGTGTAAAGGCCGAGAATGGGGATGTGCTTGGCGTAGGCGACCCCAATTTCGGTGGCCACGCCGACGTCGATGGTGGGGCCGTCCAAGATTGCAATCATCAGGTCGGCTGCCAGGACTTTGTCAGTGTCCGCCTGGGCGATCATCTTGGAATCCGCATAGGCGTTCTTGTCATTGATGCTGGCATTTTCCTGCGGCAGGTAGATGTCCAAGCTGGGGTCGGCCTGGCGGAGTTTGGCCACCAGCTGCGCGTTAAAGGCAAAATCGGCCTCGCTGAACAAGGCGTTGGCAAAATAAATTTTCATGAAGGGTCCTCCTTACTTTCGCGTGAACTTGACAACGGCTTCGCAGTGCGCCGTTTGCGGGAACATGTCGACGGATTGAATGTAGTCGACCTGGTAGGCACGGGTCAGCGGCACCAGGTCGCGGGCCAAGGTCGACGGGTTGCAGGAAATGTAGACGAACTGCTGCGGCCTTGCCTTGAGCAAAGCGTCGATGAATGGCCGCTCGAGGCCAGACCGAGGCGGATCGACAATCACGGCGTCGGGTTTAAAGCCTTGCGCGAGCCACTGCGGGAACAGGTCCTCGGCGGTGCCCAGTTCGTAGTGGACATTCGTGACGCCGTTCAGTTTGGCGTTGCGGTTGGCGTCGTCAACGGCGGCGGAGATGATCTCCATGCCGCGCACCTCACCGGCCGCCTTGGCCAAGCTGATGCCGATGGTGCCGATGCCGGCGTAGGCGTCAACCAGCTTGGCGCCAGGCCGCAGATCCAAGGCCTTGAGCGCCTCAGTGTACAGGACCTCGGTTTGCGCCGGATTCAGCTGCAGGAAGGCCTGCGGGGAGACCTCAAAATTGCGGCCCAGCAGCTGTTCGGTGATGTAGGGTTGACCGGCCAGCAGCTGCGTCTCCGGACCCCAGATCAGCGAGGTCTCGCCGGGGTTGATGTTTTGCGACACTGAAACCACATCAGGCAGCTGGGCAGAGATGCCCGCCAAAAGCTGCGCCTTGTGCGGCAGCTTAGGGGAGTTAGTGACGAACGTGACCTGGACCTCGCCGGTGGCGGCGGATTCACGCACCACCAGCGTTTTGATAATGCCGGCGTGCTTTTGCTCGTCGTAAATCGGCACGGCCAGCTCCTCAAGCAGCTGGCACAGGGCAGTCACCACCTGCATGGTCTTTGGCCGCTGGGTCAAAAACGTGGTCAGCGGCACCAGGTGATGCGAGTGGGGCGCGTACAGGCCGGCGCGCACGTGGCCGTCGATCACCCGGACAGGAAATTGCGCCTTGTTGCGGTAATGCGTCGGGTCGGCCGCGCCAATCGTGGGGCGCAGCTCGTAATGCTGCCAGCCGGCCGGCTTGAACTTAGCCAGGCTTTGCGCGACGACATCCCGTTTGAATTGCAGCTGGGCGGGGTAGGCGAGGTGGTTGAGCTCGACGCCGCCGATCTGGCCGTACAGCGGCTCAGCGGGCTTCACGCGATTGGGCGAGGCTTTTTTCACCCGGTGGGTGACGGCCTCCAGGTAGCGGTCGTGGACGGCGCTCACTTGCGCCACAACGACCTCGCCAGGCAGCGCGCCTTCAACAAAGGTGATTTTGCGTTTGTAGTAACCGATTCCACGACCGTTAATGTCCAGTCGCTTGATCGTCAGCGGGAAGCGAGTCCCGACTTGCACTGTGTTTTCCATGTGGCACTTCCTTTGCCCGTATTATAGCGGACATGGCACGGGTGCACCAACTCGGGTATAATTCTTGCAGGAGGAAACAACCGTGAAAATCAGACTAGCATCAAATTCTTCAAGAAAAATGGTCGCTTACATCACACACAACGGCGAGGTTCAGGAACTGATGACCGGCACCGAGATGACGCTGCCCGTGCGCCGCGGCGATACGGTGACGTTCAAGGTGGGGCACTATTCGCGCACGCATCAGCTGAATTTTCAGTCGCCGGACGCGAGCTTCGTGCTCGAACCCAATCGCAACCTGGTTTACGCATACATGATTGCCCTGGTCGTGTTGATTGCGGCGGTGTGGTACTTCAAAGCGATTTCGAACACCGTGTTAACGGTGCTGGTGGTGATCGCACTGATCATTTTTGAGGCGGTCAACTATTTCAACGGGTACCGGGCAGTGCCGGTCCACCGGTAGGGGCGCGAGATGAATTTACTAAATGGGAACGGCTTTTTAATCGTGCTGCTGATACTGTTGGCGTTTGGCATTATCGGGTACTTGCTGAACAACGTGGTCGTGCTGATCGCGCTGCTCGTCGCCGTGGTGGTCCTGGTTATCGCCAAAATCGCCCTGCGCCCGCGGCCAAATAAAAAGGACTGATTGAAATCAGTCCCTTGCGGCCAACATTTGCGGCCTCACCTTGTACAACGTGTTCATGAGGTTGTAGAAATCATCTTGTTCCGGCGCCAGCTGCCAATTGATGACCCGCACGCGGGCCAGCCGCTCAGCGGAATAGTAACGGTCCAGCACGCCGTTGGTGTTGAGGGTCGTGATGATGACATCCGGCAGCTTTTGGGCATCCGGAGGTATGAGCTTGACATAGTGCAGTCCCTTGAGAAAAGTGAACAGGTCGCGGCTCATAAAGGTGCCCTCATCCACGATCACGGTCACCTTGAGCTGGTGGTCAACATTCAGCTCAGGAAAGTCAGGCGCGATGACGGTGTAGAGTTGCAGGTACATGGTGCTGTAGTACTCGGCCAGCGCACCGACTGCCTCGGGCTGGAGCTGGTCGAAGTACTCGCGGATCAGTGCCGGCAGGCGGCCTTTTTTGGCCTCGTTGGCATCACGGTTGAGAAAGTCCAGCCGCGTGGCAAAACGGCCGTCCAAGTTCAGGTAGGAAAAAGCGATGCGGTGCAGGTTGGCCAGCAGCACAGCGTGATTTTCAGGCCTGGCCTCGGGCGTGCTCGGATCGCAGGCCGCCAGCAGGAAGTCCAGCAACCCCTGGGCAAAGCGGTGCACCGGCGTGTCTGGCACGGCTAGCCGCTCCATAATAATTTGATCTTGTGCAGTCAGCGTCTCACGCATCGACACGTAATGCATTCGGCAAAGGTCATAGTGATTCCGCTCACATTCCAGGGCTGCCGGACTGAGGTCAGGGAAGTGTGCAGTGCTGTACACTTGGCGGCTGGTGTCATCGGGGGCAAACAGCGCTGGCAGCTGCTCACTTGGCGAAACCACGTGTCCGCTTCGGATCCGCATGGCCTGGATTGCTAGGATCATCAAGTCTTGCTTGTTCGGCACGGCCGTTGGCGTATAAAGACCGCCGCGCCGTTTTTGATTCAGCAAATCAAAGGCGGCCTTGGCCTTCTTGAAGGCGGCCTCGGAAAACGGCCAGCCCACGCCTCGGTAAGCGAGCAGGTAAAAGGTTAAAATCAAGAGCCGAATTTGGGTTTCGGAACCATCCGGCGCCCACGTGCTGGCGTCAAGGCGAATCTCTTTGCCTTGCATGTAGCGCCGAAATGGGGCAATCCGCCGGCGCAGGGTGGAGATGCTGGTCGCCGTGGTCGCACAAAACTGGTGCACGTTGGCGGCGCCGGTGCGAAAGGCGTAATCGAAAAAGCGAAAGGCCATTGACTGGTTCAACAGGTGGAAGCGGTACTCGTCGACCGTGAGCGGTCCGGCGACCTGCGTGAAGCCCTCGCTGGTGTTGGTCACCGGCTTGCCGGGATACATTTCCTGAACGTCGGCCATGATTTCCTGATAGGCGTTATAAGTTTGCGAGTAGCTGAGGCCGGATTCCTGAGTCAGCCGGTTAATGGTGAAGTTAGTCGTTGCGTGGGCTTTCATTAGTCGAAAGACCTGATAAGTGGTCGTTGTCCGCTTATCAAAGAAATAATCTTCGAACAAACCATCCACCCCTTTATCGACACACTTTAATTAAGTTATATTGTACCATAACAAGTCATGGAATAATTCTTTTGAGGAGGTCGCCAGATGCAAACAATTACTAAAATTTCTGCCCAGAAACGCCGTGGCAGGTACAATATTTTCCTCGACGGCAAGTATGCGTTTGCCGTCAGCGAAGGCACTCTGGTCAAGTATCGGCTGATCAAGGGGCTTGAGTTGGCACCGGAGGACGTCAAGGCGGTGCAGGCGGCTGAGGTGGCAGCGGTGGCCAATGCCACGGCGCTGAACTTCATCAGCCACCAGCCGCGTACGGTGCATGAAGTGCGCGACCGGCTGCGGCAAGACGAGGTGCCCGTGGAAGTCATCAAACAAGTCACGGATCACCTCAAGGCCATTCGCCTGCTGGACGATGCGCAGTACGCCGATATTTTGGTGCGCGACAACCTCTCAATGGGCGAGCGCGGACCGCGCCAGGTCGAAGCCCGTCTGCGGGAAAAAGGCGTGCACCCGGACATCGCCGCCCAGGCGGTGGAACACGTTACGGCTGACCAGTGGCGCACGGTGGCCAATCGCGTCGCCAAAAAAGCGGCCCGCCGCACCCAGCACAAGCCCTTCAAGGATCAGCAAGCCAAGATTCGCCTCGCCCTGATGCAAAAAGGGTTCGAGGGTGCTGTGGCCAGCGCCGCGCTGGCCGATTTACATCTCGAACCTGATCCGGAGCAGGAGGCCGACCTTTTGACCCGTGAGGTCGAAAAACAGTGGCGCCTCAAACGGAAGTACACCGGCTTTGATCGGCGCAATCGGGTCAAGCAGGCCCTGGTGCGCAAGGGGTTTGACTACGATGCGATCGATGCGGCGCTCGCGCGGCTGGAGGAGGACGAGTAGGACCCTAGCTGGCGCCTGGCCTTTCTGTTATACTTGAAAGGACAAAAAGATAATGCTGAAAGCTGGATAACCCAATGCGAATCCCTAAGGAAGGCGATTATGTCGCCATTCAGAGCTACAAGCACGATGGGAGCTTGCACCGGACATGGCGGGATACCATGGTCCTCAAGACCAGCGAAGACGCAATTATCGGTTGTAACGATCACACTTTGGTGACCGAATCCGATGGCAGACGATGGCTGACGCGTGAGCCGGCAATCGTGTATTTTCATAAACATTACTGGTTCAATGTGATCGCAATGATCAGAGAAGGCGGCGTGTCTTACTATTGCAACCTCGCCAGTCCTTCCGTGTTGGATCAGGAAGCGCTGAAATATATCGACTATGACTTGGACGTGAAGGTCTTCCCGGATGGGGAGAAGCGCCTGCTCGACGTCGATGAATACGAGGCACACAGCCGTAAATGGCAATACCCGCAAACCACTGACCGCATCTTGAAGGCCAACGTGCGTGTGCTTGTCGATTGGATCAACCATGGCAAAGGGCCGTTTTCAGCGGCTTATGTGGATTTATGGTACAACCGGTACTTGCAACTGTCTCACCGGGTGTAAGCTTCGGCGCGAGGAACACTCGCGCTGTTTTTGTAAGAAGGTGTGAGGACTGACGGTCTTAGCACGATGGCTAGTCTGGACTGTCCCAGCGACCGCAGAGCGGGCGTTGGGGCGGGCCTGACTGGACATTCGTGCGTTGTCAGTCCGAGCCCGATTATGGCGTTAAGACTCTGGCCTTTAGCACGATGGCTAGCTTGGACTGCCCTGGCGGCCGCGGAGCGGGCGTTAGGGCAGTCCTTGCTAGACATTCGCGCGTTGTCAGTCGGAACCCGATTAAGCGCGGCCCAGCCCGCGCCTTGTGATGGAGGATAAATCATGACAGAATTGATCGATCAACCCGCCAGCCAGTTTGTTGGCCGGGTGTACACCGCCGAAAGCAGCGACCAGATGGGCACGTTTTACCCGGCCTGGCAGGATTTTGAAGGCGCCGGCTACTTTGATCAGCTGGACGCTTTGTGCGAGCAGCCCAACCGGACCTACCTAGTCGTGTTTTCCCCGTACGGCAATTTTCAGTACTGGATCGGCAGCCTGACCCCGGTGGGCGTAGACGCGCCGGCAGGGCTGGAAGCTGTGCCGCTGCCGGCCGGGACGGTGGGCAAGGCGGAGGACCCGGTCAACGGGGTGCTCAACCAGCTGCCGGTGCAAACCACAGTTGGGAAGGGCTTTGAGATGCTGGAAAAAGCCGGCTTCACAATTCCTGCTCACATTGGCCAAACCGATAATCCGTATTACCTGGAGTCGTATCCGGTGGTGGATGGCCAAGTCAGTGAGGTGCACTACCTGCTGTACATCAACAAGGACCAAATGGAGGGCTACGATGAGTTCGATTGATCATGACAGAATGCTCGCCGGTCGGCTGTACGATGCCGGCGCCGAGGACTTGCACCAGGCGCGCATGCGCAGCCGGCTGCTCACCGAATCATACAATCGCACCAGCGTTGCCGACCAGGCGGGCCGCCGCACGATCCTCACGCAACTTTTCAAGGCCTTTGGCGAAGGGGGCTACATCGAGCCGCGCCTGCAGGTCGACTACGGCAGCCACATCAGTATCGGCAAAAACTTTTACGCGAACTACGATCCCATCTTGCTGGACGTGGCGCCAATCACCATCGGCGACAACGTGCTGATGGGACCGCGCGTGAGTCTGCTGACGCCGGCGCACCCGATCGATACTGATGTGCGCAATGCAGGGCTCGAGTACGCCAAGCCGATCACGATCGGCGATAATGTCTGGTTTGGCGGCGAATGCACTGTGCTGCCTGGGGTGACCATTGGCAGCAATGTCGTCATCGGCGCCGGTGCCGTGGTGACCAAGGACGTGCCCGACTCGGTGGTCGTGGTCGGCAATCCGGCCCGGGTCATGCGGCCGATTACGGATGCTGACGCTCAGTTCTGGCAGGCCAAGCAGCAGGCTTACCTCGCGGACATGACGACGCAGGCTCCAACAGAATAACCTGGCATGAGGAGGGGCGCGGATGCCCAAAAATCGGCTTGAAGCCTTTACCGATGGTGTGATCGCCATCATCATCACAATCATGGTTTTGGAACTGCACGCCCCAAGCACTGGCAGCTGGGCCGCACTGTGGCAGATGCGCGGGATTTTTGCCATTTATTTCGTGTCGTTCTTCACGCTGGCGGTGTATTGGAACAATCACCATCACCTGTTCCTGCTGGTCAAGCGGATCAACGGGCGTGTGTTGTGGGCCAACATCCTGTTTCTCTTTGCGGCCTCGTTTTTCCCGTTTGCCACAGACTGGGTGGGTGCCACTCACGTGCTGGCGCGCGCACCAGAGATGACTTACGGGTTCGTGGTGCTGGCCACCGACGTCACGTACTGGCTGCTGATTCAGACGCTGATCCGGGCCGACCGCCACAATGCGGCACTCAAAGACTTGCTCGGGCAGGGCTACTACAAACCGATCGTCACGATTGGCGGCAATGTGATCGCGATTTTGGCCGCGTTTATCTGGCCAGGTTTGACCATCATCATCGATGTGCTGCTGCTATTGTTGTGGGTGCGCCCCGAGCGCCGCATTGAGCACCATGTGCATCAAAGCCGCGCTTTGCCCGATGAAAAAGGCCGCCAGTAAAAAATGGCGACCTTTTTCGTGTGTTTAGGCAAAAATGCGGTGCATCTCGCGATGGCGAATGCCGGCGTCCAAAAATTCTGGCTTTTCGGTGAGCGTGTAACCCAGCGCCTTGTAAAACCCGACCGCCTGGACCTGGGCGCCTAAGCGCAGTTCGTGAGCACCATGGGCCTCAGCGTAGTCTGCGAGGTGTTCAAGCAGCACCTTGCCGACGCCGTGATGACGGTACGGGGCCAGAACGGCGACGCGCTGCACGTGAAAGCCGTAATCGGCCGGCAGCAAACGCGCGGTGGCCACGGCTAGCCCGTCATCATAGGCGACAAAGTACGTGGCCTTGGCTTCGTCTTGGTCGACCTCGCGTTCAGGTGACACGTGCTGCTCCTTGACAAAGACGGTGGTGCGAATGGCGAGCGCGTCTTGGTAAACTGAGCTGTTGGTATCGGTGCTAACTTTGAATTCCATCTTCAGTATCGACTTCCTGTTTTGGTTTATAGGGTAATGCGTGTATTATAGACCATACCGAAAGAAGGTGTGAATAGTGTTTCAGAAAATCCGTGAATCTAAACTCATGTTCTGGTCGCTTGAAGCCTTAATCATCGTGGCGTTAATCATCGGGCTGACGAACTTGAGCTTTTTGTTCAAACCGATCGCGACGTTTTTCTCGACATTATTGATTCCGTTCATCGCGGCCGGCTTTTTGTTCTACCTGTTTAATCCGCTGGTCAACTGGCTGGGCAAGCTGAAGCTGCCGCGGCCGGCCGCCATTGCGCTGATTTTTGTGGTAGTGCTGGCGCTGCTGGGGTTTCTGGTGGCGACCATCATTCCCAACCTGATCGACCAGGTCACGCAACTGATCTCCGGGTTGCCCGGCTTTGTCCGCGAACTGCGCGACGACTTGACTCAGCTGTCGCATTACCGCTGGTACCAGAAGTTTGGGGTGGCTAAGCTGGTCAGCAAGATGCAGGTCGAACCGGCGAAAATCTTGCAGAACGTGCTGGGCGACTTTTCGGCGGGCGTGCCCGGCCTGATTGGCTCCGTCGCGTCGGTCGTGATCGGCGCAATCACCATCCCTGTGCTGCTGTTTTACATGCTGAAGGATGGGAACCGCTTCGTGCCGGCAGTGCAGCGGCTTTTGCCGGACCGCTACGGCGAGGAGATTCAAACCGTTTTCACCCGAATGAACCAGACGCTGTCGCATTACATTGCGGGGCAGGCCATTGAGTGTCTGTTCGTCGGCACGTTCACCTTCATCGGTTATTTGATTATCGGCATGCCTTACGCGTTTCTGCTCGGGTTCGTAGCCGGCGTTGTCACCATCATTCCGTACCTCGGCCCGTACATCGGGATCGCCCCGGCGCTGTTGATTGCCCTGACCGTCGGCTGGGGCAAGGTCGCCTTGGTGATCGTGGTGGTGCTGATCGTACAGCAAACCGACGGGAACCTGATTTACCCGAACGTGATTGGCCGCAGTCTCAATATTCATCCGCTGACCATCATTGTGCTTCTGCTGGTGGCGGGCAACATCTGGGGCATTTTAGGCACCATTTTGGCGGTACCAGTTTACGCGGTGATCAAAACGCTGCTGACCTATGCGCTGGAGCTTTACCGATTCCACCGCAACCAGGCGGCCCAAGAGCCGCTTTTGGCCAAGCCGACTGACCAGCAGCCCAAACCTTAATTGCTTGCCGGGTCAGCGGTCAAGCCGGTAAAATTATAGTTATCAACAGCGCGGCGAAAGGATGAACAGTTTATGAGTGGTGATTCAGGCGGGGCCTTATGGGGCCAGTTGCTTTTGATCGTAATTTTAACCGTGGTCAACGCGTGCTTTGCGGCCGCAGAAATCGCGGTGGTGTCTTTGAGCCGCAGCAAAATTCAGGGCCAGGCCAAGGCCGGCGACAAAAAGGCGGCAAAGCTCCTGAAGATCATGAACAACTCCACCAATTTTTTGGCGACGATTCAAGTCGGCATCACCTTCGCCGGCTTCTTTGCGTCGGCTTCGGCGGCCACCACGCTGGCCGGGCGCATCGAGCCGTGGTTTGGCAACGTGAGTTTTGCGCATGAGCTGGCAGTCTTGCTGGTTACCGTGATGCTGTCGTACTTCTCGCTGGTGTTCGGCGAGCTGTACCCCAAGCAGGTGGCACTGCAAATGACGGAAAAGGTGGCCAAGGCCGCCGTCACCCCGATTTCCGTGATTGGGGTGGCACTGCGCCCGTTTGTCTGGCTGCTGTCAGCGTCGACCAACCTGCTGCTGAAACTCACCCCAATTAAGTTCAACACCGATCAAAATCAGGTGACCCGTGAGGAAATGACCGCGATGATCGAAAGCGGCAAGCAGTCAGGGGCCATCGACCCGGATGAGTACGCGATGCTGGAAGGCATCATCAGCCTGTCCAACAAGCTGGCCCGCGAGGTCATGGTCCCGCGGATCGACGCCTTCATGGTCGACGCTGACCAGCCGGACCAAGCCGCCATTGACGCAATTTTGGGCAATGTGTACTCGCGCATCCCGATTTATCAAAAAGACAAGGACAACGTGGTCGGGATCGTGCACATCAAAAATCTGCTGAGTCAGGCGCGCAAGGTCGGCTTCGCCCAGGTCCGCCTGGAAGACATCATGACCGACCCGCTGTTTGTGCCGGAAACCATCAGTATTGACGACCTGCTGACTGAGATGCGCATTCGCCACCAGCAAATGGGCATCCTGCTTGACGAGTATGGCGGGGTCGTCGGCCTGGTGACGATTGAGGACCTGCTGGAGGAAATCGTCGGCGACATCGACGACGAGTCTGATGCCACCACGGTCAATTACACCAAGCTGGACCAGGACGATTACCTGGTGAACGGCCGCATGACGCTCAGCGATTTCAACGAGGCCTTTGGCACGGACCTGCAGGCGCCGGATGTTGACACGATTGCCGGCTACGTGATCAACGCACTCGGCGTTATTCCCAGCACCCACAAGCAGGAAACCGTCCCGATTCCCGGCGGCACGCTGACGTCCGGCAAAATTGAAAATTCCCGGCTGGTCAACGTGCATCTGCACCTGCCCGTCAAAGCAGCTTCGGCCAGTGAAGCCAGCGAGCCGTAATGTTTGATTGAAGAAGCGCGCGTTCTTCTTTATAATGGTGAGAAGACTAGGTCCCATTGACTGGGACTTTTTTCGTGAAAGGACGGTTTTCCCAATGTAGCAAGCGGCCATTGTCTGTCACTACCGCAATTGAAAGGACCACTTATGAAACCACAAGAATTAAAAGCCGCGGTAGACAAGCGCCGCACTTTTGCCATCATTTCTCACCCTGATGCCGGGAAAACCACCATCACCGAGCAGCTGCTGTTGTTCGGCGGCGTGATCCGCGAGGCTGGGACGGTCAAGGGCAGAAAGTCGAGCCACTTCGCTAAGTCGGACTGGATGGCCATTGAAAAGCAGCGCGGGATCTCGGTCACCAGCTCTGTGCTGCAATTCCAGTACGCCGGCAAGCAGATCAACATTTTGGACACGCCGGGGCATGAGGACTTTTCCGAAGACACGTACCGCACCCTGATGGCCGTCGACGCGGCGGTCATGGTCATCGACTCCGCCAAGGGGATCGAGGCCCAGACCAAGAAACTGTTCAAGGTCGTCAAACAGCGCGGCATTCCGATTTTTACCTTCATGAACAAGCTGGACCGCGACGGCCGGGAGCCGTTGGACCTGATCGCTGAGCTGGAAGACCTGCTGGGCATTGAAGGTTACGCGATGAACTGGCCGATGGGCATGGGCAAGGGCCTGGCCGGGTTGTACGACCGCGTCGACCACCGTATCGAGCTGTATCGCGAAAACGAGGCAGGCGAAAAGTACCTGCCGCTGGACGAGAACGGCAAGCTGGATCCCAGCGAGCCGCTGGCCAATGACTCGGTTTACACCGACACCTTGGACAGCATTGAGCTGCTCAACGACGCCGGCAACCAATTCGACCTGAAAAAGGTGATGAAAGGCGACCAGACGCCGGTGTTCTTCGGCTCCGCGCTGACCAACTTTGGCGTTGAGACCTTCCTTAAGCACTTCGTTGACATGGCGCCGGCACCCGGGCCGCACAAGCTGCGAGACGGGCGTGAGATCAGTCCGACCGACCCGAATTTCTCCGGGTTTGTCTTCAAGATCCAGGCCAACATGAACCCGAACCACCGCGACCGCATTGCCTTTGTCCGCATCGGCGCCGGCGAGTTCGAGCGGGGCATGGATGTCACGCTGGCAAGAACTGGCAAGGTGCTCCGGCTGAACAACTCGACCGAGTTCATGGCCGACACCCGCGAGCAGGTGCAAACCGCCGTGGCCGGTGACATCGTCGGCCTGTACGACACCGGTAATTTTCAAATCGGCGACTCGATTTACGCCGGCAAGGACCCGGTGGAATACGAGAAGCTGCCGCAGTTCACCCCGGAGCTGTTCATGCGCGTGACGCCAAAAAACGTCATGAAGCAAAAGAGCTTCCACAAGGGGATGCAACAGCTGGTCCAGGAAGGTGCGGTGCAGCTTTATCGCACCTACACCACCAACGACTACATCCTCGGTGCGGTCGGCCAGCTGCAGTTTGAGGTGTTCAAGTTCCGCATGCAAAATGAGTACAACTCAGAAGTTGTGATGACGCCGATCGGCAGCCGGGTCGCACGCTGGATCGATCCCGACCAGCTGGATGAGAAAATGTCGTCCAGCCGCAATTTGCTGGTCAAGGATTCGCAGGGCCTGCCGCTGTTCCTGTTTGAAAATCAGTACGCCGAGCGGTGGTTTGCCGATAAGTACCCGGACGTCAAGCTGACAGCCAAGCTGTAAGCAGAAAGGAAGCTGAACAATGGCAGAATCAGAAAACAAACATAATGAGGCCGCGCGCAGTATCACCAATGATGACCTGCTGGGCAAGTGGCGGACTTTTTCCCTGGACAATAACGATGAGAACATGAGTGACTTTCTGTCCGAACTGGTGGACCACGCGACGCTGCTGATGGTCGTGCTGGCCGATCAGGAGATCAAGACGGACGAAAACGGCCGCGCGCAGGTCGATCAGGACGTGCAGATGCAGTTTCCGCTGATGTCCAGTGAAGACAGGCAAAACATTCAGCCGGTGTTCACCGACTGGCAGGAAGTTAACTCGCTGTTCGACAACTGGAGTCAGCACGACCTGCAGCAAAACGTCGATCAGGCGTCCATCCTGCCGATCGCGTTCTCCGATTTGGCCGAGCTGATCGACCAAAACCAGGAAGTCGACGGCATTGCGATCAACCCGTTCTCCGACAATATCTACTTCTCCCGGGAGACCCTAGCTGACCTGGCCAACCAGCAGAAGCAGCACCACGCCGACAACAATGAGGTCAAAGTTGCTGTGTCCGAGCCTGACCACTTGCCAGACGGCTTTGAGGATATGCTGCAAGGCGAGCTGAAGGGCAGCGGCGTTAAGCAGGGCTGGCTGCGCGTGCTGAGCTACGATGGCACCGAACACCTAGTCTTGATCTTGGATGCGGCAGGCATGGCAGACGAGCAGCTGCGGCCGTTGACCCAGCAGCTGGGCGAACGCGGCGACAAGGCGCTGGCGTCGATCGATCTGCAGCTGTCGGTTGTCCCGCTGGACGATGACAGCCAGCCGATGGTCGAAGGTATTGAGCCGTTTTTCAAAGCGTAGCACGTTAAAAGGCCACGGTCGTCCCAATTATCGGATGACCGTGGCCTTTTGCATGTCTGAGTTAGAGCAGATCAACGAGGCTGGCAAGCACGTACGAGTCGTCGCTCAGGCGGTACCAGCGGCTGCCGTCGGTGCCATACACAGTGGCCAGCAGGGCAACCGTCGCGCCCGCGGCCAGGGGCTTCAGGCGCTGGCCATACGGCTTGGCCCAGCGCGTCAGCGACCCACTGGTGTTGACCTGACCGACGGCTTGAAGCGGCTGGGCGTTAAAGCTGACACGGTCGGTGGTGAGTTTGAGCTGAGTCGGCCCAGGCAGGAACGGATTGCTGTTTTGCGGCTGCGTGTTAGCAGTGGTGATCCACTGGCTGCCGCCAAGATCCAGGAAGACTTCACCCGCTTGATTCTTGGCGAGGCCAAACACGCGCCAAAACGAGCCAGCTGGCAGCATGGTGGCATAGACCTGCGCCTTCACCGGGGTCGGGTAGGCCGGCTTGGCCTGACGCAACTCAACGTACGCGCTTTGCGGGTCGGCGTAGGTGAGACTTGGCCCCAGCTGGTAGGTGAAGTGCAACACTTGGGCGGTGTGCGTGAAGCGGCCGCGCTGCGGCGCACTTGGAACGGCGTGGTCCTTGAAGGCGGGCAAAGGTTCTGCCGTGAATGCCGCGTTGAGCCGGCCGACCAGCATCGTTGGCGCAGCCAGCAGGCGGCCGGTTTCATCGCGGTGATACACCGCGACTGGGGCGGCGACGTGTGGATCGTAAAGCAGGTAGACGACCGCCTGGCTCGCCGGAAAGCGCGTCAGATAGTTCGTGACGGAAAACAGCTCGTAGCCTTCAATTTGCGGGATCGCAATGTTCAGCCGCGCACCGATCGGCCCGCGCACAATGCTGGGCCGTCGCAGTTCGGCAGCACTGCCGCGCTCGCGGTAATAAATGGCGACACTAACATAGCGGCTGGTCGCACCGGTCGCCGGCGGCAAGGCATTTGCCTGTTGCGGCTGGCTGGCCGCAGCGCGCACCGGTCGGGCTGAAGTTGATGTGGGGTTTGGCGTCTTGCTCGCAGTTTTGCGCGGGCGGCGCTTAAACCAGTTCGCAAGTGATTGAAACAGGCCCATGGTGTCCTCCATGCAAAAAAAGCCGGCAACTGCCGGCTTTTTTTAGAATTCCTCGGTTGCCAGCGATACTTCGGCGAGCTTATCGCCGTGAATGACGTTGACATCCGCAAAGGCGACGTGGGCCAACTTATCCAGCGCAAAGGCGATCTCAGCATCTTTGATGTTGCGCTTATCATTGGTGAACAGCAGCTCATCATGAGAGGCCGCCCGCGTGTAAATCACCGTGGTGCTGCCAAGTGAATAGACTTTAATGTAGTTCGTGTCGGTATGGGCGAGCTGTTGCGCCACCAGGTGCGGGTAGCTATTGGTGATATCGATCAACCGCATAATTAATGCCCCCAGTCTCTAGTTTCCTGTCTTCATTATAAGTGAACCGGCCGGAAAAACCAAAAGTTTCTGCGCCGCCGGTGAATTTCGCCGCTCGCCGCCAAGTTTGCTAAACTGGAGGCAGGAGGCGACAGTCATGACCCTGCAAAGTGAACCGGTCCGGCCGGCGAGTCGGTATTATTTTCCCGTTCTCAAGTTGTACCAGCGCGCGTTTCCTAAAGAGGAAAAAGTCCCCCTGGTGTGGCTGCTCGCCAACAGCAGGCGGGCAGGCATTGATTTTCTAGCGTGGCACGACGGCGCCCGGTTTGTTGGCCTGACATTTACCGTGACGACCAAAGCCCTGACGTACCTGATTTTTCTGGCGACCGCGGAGACCGTGCGCGGGCAGGGCGTTGGCTCGGCCATCTTGGACCGGCTGGCGGCGCGCTTTGATGGGCGGCCCTTGGTGCTGGCCCTGGAGCCGCAAGATGACGCCGCCTCAAATGTTCGGCAGCGGCGCTCCCGGCTGGCGTTTTACCAACGCAACGGGTTTGTGCTGCAGCCTTACCAGGTGGTCGACCTCGGGGTGGCCTATGACACCATGGCCCGCAACGGCCGTTTTGCGCCAGCGCAGTTCGATGCGCTGATGCGCGGGTACACTGGCTGGTTTTATCCGTGGTATGGCTCCAAAATCTTGCGCAAGTAGTCAAAAGGGGCTAAGCGAGGCATTCGCTTAGTCCCTTCAACTTATTTGGCGTTATTTTTTGGCGACTGTCGGGGTTTCCGGTTTGCTTTCGACAATGGCAATCGCGCCCTTGTCGATGCGTGCCTCGAGGTGCTTGGCCTGCGGGTGATCAAGGTAGAAGTCCGCCACGCGGTCTTCAATTTGCTCCTGAATCACGCGGCGCAGCGGCCGGGCGCCCATCGCGGGATCGTAGCCGAGTTCGACTAACTTCTCCTTGACCGGTTCGGTGACCTTGATGGTCAGGCCCTGGTCCTTGATGTTGGCGTTGGTGTCGTTGATCATCAGGCCCACAATGGACAACAGGGTGTCCTTGCTCAGCGGCTTGAACTCGACAATGTCGTCGAAACGGTTGAGAAATTCCGGCTTGAAGTAGTTGCCCAGCTGGTTCAGGACGGACTTGGTCGTGCCGTTGATCGACGCGCCGAAGCCGACGTTCGCCTCGGCGTCGGTCGAGCCGGCGTTTGACGTCATGATGATGATCGTGTCCTTGAAGGAAACGGTGCGGCCCTGGCTGTCGGTCAGGCGGCCGTCATCGAGGATCTGCAGGAACATGTTCATCACATCTGGGTGCGCCTTTTCAATTTCGTCCAGCAAAATCAGGCTGTACGGATTGCGGCGGACTTGCTCGGTCAGCTGGCCGGCTTCTTCATAGCCGACGTAGCCCGGAGGCGAACCGATGAGCTTGGACACGCTGAATTTTTCCATATACTCAGACATGTCAAACCGGATCATGTTCTGCTCGGAACCAAACAGTTCCTTGGCCAGCTGCTTGGCCAGCTCGGTCTTGCCGACCCCGGTCGGACCAACAAAGAGGAAGCTGCCGATTGGGCGGCCGGTCTTGTTGAAGCCGATGCGGTTGCGGCGAATGGCGCGGCCGACTTTTTCGACCGCCTCGTTTTGGCCGATGACATGGGCCTCAAGGTCAGGCACCAGGTTCTTGAGCTGCTCTTGCTCTTGCTGCTTGAGCTCGCCAACGGGGATGTTGGTCATCTTTTCGACAATCTGCTCCATGTCCTTTTCGGTGACCGTTGGCGTGTCTTCCTTTTCCTGCTTTTCGTCTTGCTGCTGCATCTTCTGCAGCTTGGTGACCTGATCGCGGTAGAAGGCGGCCTTTTCGTAGTCTTCCTGCTTCAAGGCGCCTTGCTTCTGCTTTTCGGCTTCGGCAATCTTGTCCTTGATGGTTTGCGGATCGGCTACGGTAATGGTCAAGTTCTTGCGCGAGCCGGCCTCATCCAGCAGGTCGATGGCCTTGTCAGGCAGGAACCGGTCCTGAATGTAGCGGTCGGACAGGTTGACGGCGGCCTCGATGGCGTCGTCGGTGTACTTGACGTGGTGGTAGGCCTCGTAGCGCGGCTGAATGCCCTTTAAGATCTTGATGGTCTCTTCAGGCGACGGCTCTTCGACGGTCACCGGCTGCAGCCGGCGGGCGAGAGCGGAATCCTTTTCGATCTGGCGGTACTCGTTAGAGGTCGTGGCCCCGACGAGTTGCAGTTCGCCGCGGGCCAGCGCCGGCTTGAGGACGTTGCCGGCGTCCATGCCGCCTTCGGCATTGCCGGCACCGACGATTTCGTGGATCTCGTCGATGAAGAGAATGATGTTCGGATTCTTCTTCAGCTCGTCGATGAGCTGCTGCATGCGCTGTTCAAACTGGCCGCGAATTCCGGTGCCTTGCACCAGAGACACGACGTCCAGCTGGATGACGTGGCGGTCTTGCAGCTTGGTTGGGACATCACCGTTTGCGATCTTAAGCGCGAGCCCCTCGACCACGGCGGTCTTGCCGACCCCGGCTTCCCCAATCAAAACGGGGTTATTCTTGGTCCGGCGGTTCAAAATTTCGATAACGCGGGCGATTTCCTCGTCCCGGCCGATGACTGGGTCGATTTCGCCGTTCTTGGCCTTGGCGGTCAAGTCAACGCCGAACTGACCTAAGACGGAATTGCCGCCTTGGCCAGGCCGGTTGCCGCCGCCATTGTCGCCGCGCCCGCTTTGAGTGGGTGGGGTTTGGTCCTGCGGCTGCTGCTGGCCGTTTTGGCCGGAAGCCATCGCCCGGAAGATGTCATCGAGACTGCTGAAGCCGAACGGATCATTGTTTGCATTCGTTGGTTGCATAGTGCCTCCTGCTTGTTGTTTCAACTGCTGGTAGCAGTTTTGGCATAGGTTGATCTCTTGGCGTTGGCCATTCACGTTGGTGTACAAATGAATGGTAGCCGGATTTTGATGGCAATTTTCACATAGCACCGTTGTTCACAACCTTTCTTATCTAAGTCCTTCCGCGCAAAGGACGCGGAAAAGTCAAACCAGGCTTTGACCTTCTTTGACCTTGACTCCAGTGTACACCGCGAAAAATTAAATGCAAGCACTCTTACCGTGAGAGTGCTAATTTTTTCGCGAAATTCAGTGCGACTGCGGTTTCAGCGCTGGTCAACGGCCTGTCTCTAGTCTAAAATAGTGACGGAAAGGGGGCAAGCATGTGGCATCAGACTATGTCCAAATGATGAATGATCTCCGCGCAGGTAAAATTACGGAGATCAAGATCGAACCCGAGACGTTTGCCGCTTTTCGTGAGGCCTGGACCAATTATCCGGCTCGCAAGGAAATCGTCGGCCAGGCGGAGCGCGGGGGCACGATTTTGTACCATTATCAGTCCGCCAAGGGGCAATAAAACCAGCCATGATACTTGTTCTGAAAGCGGAATAATGGTAAGGTTTACAAGAAATAGAATGCAAATTCTATTCGGCAAAAGTTTATACACAAAGGAGCAGATTACTCATGGAAAAACACGAATTTAATGTTGTTGCAGAAACAGGTATCCACGCTCGCCCAGCCACTCTCTTGGTTCAGGCAGCCAGCAAGTTTAACTCTGACATCAACCTGGAATACAAGGGGAAGAGCGTTAACTTGAAGTCCATCATGGGCGTCATGAGCTTGGGCGTTGGCCAAGGCGCCGACGTCACCATCTCCGCTGAAGGCGCAGACGAAAAGGAAGCTATTGCTGCCATCGAAGAGACCATGAAAAAGGAAGGCTTGTCTAACTAATGACTAAGAACCTGAAAGGGATCGCGGCAAGTGACGGCGTCGCTACGGCGAAGGCCTACCTGCTCGTGCAACCCGATCTGTCATTTTCGAAGTCAACTATTGAAGATACAGACAAAGAGGTCGCACGTCTGCACACCGCGCTCGACCAGAGCATTGCAGAACTGAAGATCATCCGGCAAAAAGCAGCAGAGTCGCTGGGCGAGGAAGAGGCAGAAGTCTTCGACGCGCACATGACCATGCTGGCCGATCCGGAATACATCGGGGCCATTGAAAAGCAGATCACAGACGATAAGGTCAACGCAGAAACCGCCTTGAAGTCTGTTTCCGACGGCTTCATTGAAACCTTTGAAGCGATGACCGATAACACCTACATGCAAGAGCGCGCCGCGGATATCCGCGACGTCTCGACCCGGGTGCTGTCACACCTCTTGAACCGGCCGCTGCCGAACCCGGCATTGATCGATTCTGAAGTGGTCATCGTGGCGCATGATTTGACGCCTTCAGATACTGCTCAGCTGAACAAGAAGTACGTTAAGGCGTTTGTCACCGACATCGGCGGCCGGACCGCGCACAGCGCGATCATGGCGCGCTCGCTTGAGATCCCGGCTGTGGTCGGGACGGACACGGTCACGACGGACGTTAAAAACGGCCAGACCATCACCGTCAACGGCTTGACCGGTGCTGTGACGATCGACCCGAGTGCTGACCAGATCCAGGCTTCCGAACAGGCAGCCAAGGATTTTGCCGCACAAAAGGCCGAATGGGCGCAGCTGAAGACGGCTAAGACGGTGACGGAAGACGGTCAGCACTTCGAAGTCGGCGCCAACATTGGGACCCCGAAGGACATGGACGCGGTGCTTGCCAATGGTGCTGAAGCCGTTGGCCTGTATCGTACCGAGTTCTTGTACATGGACTCGTCGGAGCTGCCAACCGAAGACGATCAGTTCGAGGCGTACAAGACCGTGCTCGAGCAGATGGACGGCAAGCCTGTCGTGGTTCGCACGATGGACATCGGCGGTGATAAGAAGCTGCCATACCTGCCACTGCCACACGAAGATAACCCGTTTTTGGGCTACCGGGCGATTCGGATCAGCCTGGACCGGCAGGACATCTTCCGCACCCAGTTGCGGGCCTTGCTGCGGGCTTCGGCTTACGGCAATCTGCGCATCATGTTCCCGATGATCGGTACAGTCAACGAATTCAAGGCGGCCAAAAAGGTCTTCTTGGAGGAAAAGGACAAGCTGGTCAAGGAAGGCGTGAAGGTTGCTGACAACATCCAAACCGGGATGATGATGGAAGTACCTGCCGCGGCCGTGTTGGCGGATCAGTTCGCCAAGGTCGCAGACTTCTTCTCCATCGGCACCAACGATTTGATTCAGTACACCATGGCGGCGGACCGCGGCAACGACCGCGTGTCTTACCTCTACCAGCCTTACAACCCATCGATCTTGCGCTTAGTGAAGCACATCATCGATTCGGCACATAAGGAAGGCAAGTGGGCCGGCATGTGTGGGGAAGCCGCTGGCGACCCGATCATGGTGCCACTCTTGGTCGGCATGGGGCTCGACGAGTTCTCCATGTCCGCGACCTCTGTCCTGCGCGTGCGTAGCCAGATGAAGGGCCTTTCGGCAAGTTACCTGAAGACCCTCGCAGAGCGGGCCACCACCGAATCCGTGACCAACGAAGACAACATCAAGCTGGTCAAGGAATTTACCGAGAAACACTAATTGAACGCAAAATGAACGCGTCCCTGCTTTGGCAGAGGCGCTTTTATTGTGCCCTGCTGAATCAAGTTTGACAGCGGATACATCAACCTCTAGACTAATTTGTGTAGACAAATATGGTTATGGAGATGGCAAAATGGAATTAGCTGTGATTGATATTGGCGGCACTTCGATTAAATTTGCGCGGTGGGACGGGACAGCCCTGCAGGACCGGACGGCGGCGCCAACGCCCAAAACGCTGGCTGAGTTTTACGGACTCTTGGCCAACAAGGTAACGAAAATGAAGGCGGATCACCCCATTACAGGGGTGGCCATCTCCAGTCCCGGAGCGGTCAATCAGGCGACCGGCGTGATCGAAGGTGCCAGCGCCTTGCCGTACATTCACAACTTCCCGATCCAGCCTGAGCTGGAGAAGCGCTTCGGCCTGCCAATGGCATTCGAAAATGACGCGAATTGCGCCGCCTTGGCCGAAGTCGCAAGCGGTGCGGCTAAGGGCAAGCAGCGCGTGGCGATGCTGGTGCTTGGCACCGGCGTCGGCGGGGCGCTGATCGCAAACGGCCGGGTCGAACACGGGTCCCACCTGCTGGGCGGCGAGTTCGGGTTCATGCTGCAAAACGGCAAGTCCGTGTCCGCCCAAGCGACGGTCGTTAAGCGCTGCGAGAACTACGAGAAGCGCACGGGTAAAAAGATCACCGGTGAGGCGCTGTTTGCGGCTGCCGATGCCGGCGACCGCGTGGCGCACGAGGAGGTCGAAGGCTTCTTTGAGGCCCTGGCCGAAGTCATTTTCAATCTGCAATACAGCTACGACCCCGAGCTGTTCCTGCTGGGCGGCGGGGTGTCGCGCAACCCGGCGCTGATCCCGGGCATCGAGCGCCACATGGACGGCGTGTTCAAGACAATCGAGATTGCCACCCAGCGGCCGGTCATCAAGATCTGTCAGTACACCGATGCGGCCAACCTGATTGGGGCCGTGGTCAACTACCAGCAGCACGCAGCCAAATAACTAAACTAGGATGCAGTGAACCGCAAGCCAGACTTGCGGTTTTTTTATGTTTTGAATAAACACGAACAATAATTTATTAAAGTGCTTACTTTGTTCCTGAAAACTGTTGAGCGATTTGCCGCGCCGTGCTAAACTCAAAGCAAATACGAAAGCAGGTGACGATTCGTGACAGTTGCAGTAGTGATGGGCTCCACCTCGGATTGGCCAACGATGAAGCAGGCGGCGGCTTTGCTCGACCAACTTGCGATTCCGTACGTCAAGCACGTGATCTCGGCACATCGGATGCCGACGCAGTTGCAGCAGTTCGCCGCAGCGGCGCGAGCCAACGGCATCGACGTGATCATCGCTGGGGCCGGTGGGGCGGCCCATTTACCCGGCATGCTGGCGGCCAACACGACGGTGCCGGTCATCGGGGTCCCCATTAAAACCCGAACATTAAGCGGGATGGACTCACTGCTTGCCATTGTGCAGATGCCGGCCGGGGTGCCGGTGGCCACGATGGCGATCGGCGAGGCTGGGGCCAAGAATGCGGCGCTGATGGCCGCGGCGATGCTGGCCATCCGCGACGCGAAGGTTGAAGCTCGCCTGACCGCGTTTCGCACTGCCCAGACGCAGCAATCGATCGAAAGTGAGGCAGATTTAGATGATTAAGCCAATCTTGCCGCCAGCGACGATTGGCATCGTCGGCGGTGGCCAGCTGGGGCGGATGCTTGCCCAGGCGGCCAAGACGATGGGGTACACCGTTGGCGTGCTCGATCCGACGCCGAACGCGCCGGCCGGCCAGGTCGCCGATTTTCAGCTTCAGGCCGACTATGACGATCACCAGGCCCTTGATGAGCTCGCGCGCCGCAGTGACGTGTTGACTTATGAATTTGAAAACGTCGACCTTGCCGCGCTTCAAGAGGCCAGTAAGCAGGCGGCGCTGCCGCAGGGCACGCAGCTGTTAGCCATCACGCGCGACCGCGTGAAGGAAAAAACGTTCCTGCGCGACCACGGGGTGCCCACGGCAGATTTTGCCGCCGTGCCGGAGCGGGCCGCGCTGATCCCGGCGATCCATGCGGTCGGGGTCCCGGCCATTTTGAAAACCACGACCGGCGGCTACGACGGCCACGGCCAGCTGGACATCAACTCGGACCAGGACCTGCCCGCAGCGGAAGCACTGGTCGCCAAGACGCCGTGCATCCTGGAGGCGCGCGTGGCTTTCGACCGTGAACTGTCACTCATGGTGACGCGCGATGGCCAAGACGTCGTGCGCTGTTTCCCGGTCGTGGAAAATCATCACCAGGATCACATCCTGCACGTGACCATCGCCCCGGCCCCTGACCTGGGTAAGCCTGAGCAGTACCAGATCGATTCGCTGGCCACCAAAATTGCGACAGCACTGAACCTGCGCGGGGTCCTTGGGATCGAGCTGTTCGCCGGCAAAACCGGCGTGCTGGTTAACGAGCTGGCGCCGCGGCCGCATAACTCCGGGCACTACTCGATCGAGGCCTGCAATTTTTCCCAGTTTCAAGCGCACATTCTCAGCATTTGCGGGCTGCCGATCCCCAAGGTGCGCATGAAAGAGTGTGCGGTCATGCGCAATCTCCTGGGCGATGACCTGGCTGCGGCCAAGGCAGCCTGGCCCAAGCATCCGGAGTGGCACCTGCACGACTACGGCAAGGCTGAAGCGCGGCCCGGCCGCAAGATGGGGCACCTGACCGTGCTGGCTGGCGATACCAAAGATTTGATGGGGTCAATTCAATTGGAGGACGAAGATGGAAAAGACTGAGCTGCTGTATTCCGGAAAAGCCAAGGACATGTTTTTGACAGACACCCCTGGGGTCCTGTGGGTGACCTACAAGGGCCAGGCGACGGCACTGAATGGCAAGCGCAAGGTCGAGATCGCCGGCAAGGGCGCTCTGAACCGGCAGATCTCGGGGCTCCTGTTTGAGGAGCTGACCGCAGCGGGCATTCCGACGCACTTCATCAAGGACCTGGACGATCACACGATGCTGGTACGCCAGTGCGCGATGATCCCGCTGGAGGCGGTGGTGCGCAACCTGGCGTCCGGCAGTTTTGAGCGCAAGTTCCACACCGCGCACCTGATGAAGCTGAGTCCGGCGGTCCACGAGTTTTACTACAAGTCGGATGCGCTGGATGATCCGTTCATCAATGACGAGCAGATCAAGGCGCTCCGGTACGCCGATGCGGCCACGCTGGCAACCATCCACGACCTGGCCGATCGCGTCAATGACCTGCTGCAAAAGCGGTTTGCTGACATCGGCATCGCGCTGGTCGACTTCAAGCTCGAGTTTGGCCGCTTGCCCAACGGCACGCTGGTGCTAGCGGACGAGCTGTCGCCGGACAACATGCGCCTGGTGGATGAAGCCTCTGGCAAGTCGCTGGACAAGGATGTTTTCCGCCACGATGAGGGGCCACTGACCCCGGTGTATCAAGTCGTCCTCGACCGTCTGAAAGGAGTCGCTCATGTATAAAGCCAAAATTTTCGTCAACTACAAGCCCAGCGTCCTGGATCCCAAGGCGCAGGTGATTCAAAACACGCTGACCCGCCTGGGCGACGACAATGTCAGCCACGTGCTGGTCGGCAAGTACTTCGAACTGACGCTGACGGCGGCCAGCCAGGCAGCCGCCGAGACGCAAGTGGCCCGGATCTGCGACGAGATGCTCGCCAATGTGAACACGGAGACCTTCAAATTCACCGTTGAGGAAATGGCGGTGGCGCAATGAAGGCGGCGGTGATCAGTTTTCCCGGTTCCAACTGCGACGACGATCTGATTCACGCCATTAGCGATGTGGTGGGTGAGTGCGCGGTGAAAGTACCGGCGACCGCGACGACGCTGGCCGGGTTTGACTTGGTGCTGGTGCCAGGCGGGTTTTCTTACGGCGACTACCTGCGCTCCGGGGCCATCGCCAAGTTTGCCCCGGTGATGGCGGCGCTCAAGCAGTTTGCGCAGGCCGGCGGCTATGTCTTGGGCATTTGCAACGGCTTTCAGATCCTGACTGAGGCGGGGCTGCTTCCAGGCGCGCTGCAGTGGAACACCAGCCTGCAGTTCATCTGCGAGCCCGAGCCGCTGGTGGTGGCTAATGCCGACACCGCTTTTTCTTCGCGATATGAAGCCGGGCAAACGATCACGCTGCCGATTGCCCACGGGGAAGGCAACTACTACGCCGATCCGGCAACGCTGGCTGAAATTGAGGCCAATCATCAGGTCGTGTTTCGCTACGCTAACAATCCTAACGGCAGCCTGAACGATATCGCCGGCTTGACCAACGCGGCCGGCAACGTCCTGGGCATGATGCCGCACCCGGAGCGCGCGGTTGAGCAGCTGATTTTCGGCACCGACGGCTTGGGCGTGTTTGAATCACTGGTCGAAGCAACCAAGGAGGGCGTCTATGCTGCAAACTGAGCTGAGTCCCGCGCAGATCAAAACGGGAAAACCCTACCGGCAGTGGGGACTGACAGATGCGGAGTACGACCGTTTTGCCGAAAAATTGGGCCGGCTGCCGAACCTGACCGAAATCGGGCTGGCTTCCGGCATGTGGAGCGAGCACTGCGCCTATAAGTACAGCAAGCCGGTGCTGAAAACTTTTTGGACCAAAAATGACCGGGTGCTGATGGGGCCGGGCGAAGGCGCCGGCGTCATCGCTATCGGTGAAGGCAAGGCGGTTGTGTTTAAGGCCGAAAGCCACAACCACCCCAGCGCAGTCGAACCTTACCAAGGCGCGGCGACCGGCGTGGGCGGTATCATCCGCGACATTTTCTCCATCGGCGCTAAGCCGGTTGCCATTCTCGATTCGCTGGCCTTTGGCTATCCGGACAACGCCCACACCAAGCAGCTGATTGATCAGGTCGTGGCCGGCATCGGCGACTACGGCAACGCGATCGGCATTCCGACCGTCGGCGGCGAGACCAAGTTTGCCCCAACATACGCGCAAAACCCACTGGTCAACGCGATGTGTGTCGGGGTGATGGACAAAAGCGCCATTCAGCGCGGTAAGGCGGCCGGTACCGGCAACAGTCTGCTATACGTCGGCGCCAAAACCGGGCGCGACGGCATCAACGGCGCCAGCTTTGCCTCGGCCGAATTTTCCACCGAGGAAGAAGCGAACCGCTCCGCCGTGCAAGTCGGCGACCCGTTCATGGAAAAGCTGCTGGTTGACGCCTGCCTCGAAGTGACCCGCGACCATCAAGAAGCATTGGTGGGCATGCAGGACATGGGCGCCGCTGGCCTGGTCTCCTCGACCGTCGAAATGGCCGACAAGGCGGGCTACGGCATGGTGCTCGACTTGGACCTGGTGCCGCAGCGCGAGCCGAACATGACGCCATTTGAGATCATGCTGTCCGAATCGCAGGAGCGCATGATGCTTTGCGTCAAGGCCGGCCGGGAGGATGAAGTCAGCGCCGTGTTCAAGAAGTACGATCTGGACGCCGTGGTCATCGGTCACGTAACAGACGACGGGCGCTACCGGCTTCTGCAGCACGGCGAAACCGTGTGCGACGTGCCCGTGAGCCTGTTGACCGACGACGCGCCGGTTTACCACCAACAAGGGTTGAAACCGCAGCGTCTTGCGCACCCAGCCCCTGATTTTGTGCCGGTGGTCACCGATCCCGGCGCCACCTTGAAGACGCTGCTGGCAGATCCCAACGTCGCCGATAAAACCAGTCTGTATCGCCGCTACGACGCGCAGGTACAAACCAACACCATCGCCGGCCCAGGCGGGGATGCCGCCGTCATTCGCGTACGCGGCACGCACCGCGCGCTGGCTTTGACCACGGACTCCAATGGGCGTTACCTGGCGCTTGACCCTGAGATTGGTGGGGCCATCACAGTTGCCGAGGCGGCACGCAATCTGGTGGTGACTGGCGCCGAGCCAATCGGCATCACCGACTGCCTGAACTATGGGGATCCGACCAAGCCGGAGCAGTTCTACAGCCTGCAGGAATCGGCCAAAGGCATTGTCGCCGCGACCAAGGCGCTCAACACGCCGGTGATTTCCGGCAACGTTTCGCTGTACAACGAAACCAACGGTGAGGCCATCGACCCGACCCCGATGATCGGCATGGTTGGGTTGATCGAGGATCTGACGACCATCACCACGCCGCGCTTCAAGGCGGCGGGTGACTTGATTTACATGCTGGGGGAGACAGGGGCCGACTTTAACGGCAGCCTGCTGCAGCAGATTGAAACCGGCACCGTGGCCGGGCGGCTGCGGCCGCTGGACCTGAAGCGGGAACAACAGCTGCAGCAGACGGTCCTGTCGGCGATTCGCCAGCACCTGGTCTCTGCCGCCCATGACATTAGCGATGGCGGCCTGGCTGTGGCGCTGACCGAAATGACGTTTCACACCGGGATCGGGGCGCAGGTCAAGGTCGCCATGCCCGCCGCGCAACTGTTCAGCGAAACGCAAAGCCGGTTCCTGGTGACGATTCCCCAGGACCAGCAGGCCGCGTTTGAGACGCTGGCCGGGGCTGCGGCGACCCTGATTGGCAAGACTGGCGGCCCGCAGCTGGTCCTCGAAGCCGAGAATGGCCGCATTGAAGAGCCCATCAGCACGCTTCAGACCGTTTGGGAGGAGAGCTTACCATGCCTGCTGAAGTAAAAAGTTTGAACGAGGAGTGCGGGGTGTTCGGCGTGTGGGGTGACCCCAATGCCGTGGACATCACGCACCTGGGCCTGCACACGCTGCAGCACCGCGGCCAAGAAGGCGCGGGGATTGTCGGCCGCACGCCGGCCGGCCTGCGCCGGCACTACGGCTTTGGCCTGGTGTCTCAGGTGTTTGCCCAGCCGGCAGACCTCATTGCCCTGCGCGGCCCGGCCGCCTTAGGCCATGTGCGTTACGCCACAGCCGGCGGCGCGATTTTGGAAAACATTCAACCGCTGCTGTTTCGCTTTTCCGATGGGGCGGTCGCCTTGGCGCACAACGGCAACTTGACCAATGCGGTCAGCTTGCGCGCGGCGCTGGAGCAAAACGGCGCGATTTTCCAGTCGACCAGTGACACCGAGGTGTTGATGCACCTGCTGCGCCGCAGTCCGGAAAATACGTTTAAGGACCAGCTGATTGACGCGTTGAACCAAGTTCATGGCGGGTTCGCGTTTGCACTGCTGACCGAGCATGGGCTGTACGCGGCGTGCGACCCCAACGGGTTTCGCCCGCTGGTGGTCGGCCAGCTGCCCAGCGGCGGCTACGTCATCTGCAGTGAAACCGCGGCGCTGAATGTGGTCGGGGCCGAGTTCATCAAGGATGTGCAGCCCGGTGAGCTGATCACCGTCACGAATGCCGGCATGACCGCCGAGCAGTACACGGCCCACACGCAGCTGGCGGTGTGCTCGATGGAGTACATCTACTTTGCCCGGCCGGATTCAGAGATCCACGGCGTCAACGTACACCAGGCGCGGGTGGCCATGGGCAAGCGCCTGGCCCGCGAGCAGCCGGCCGCGGGCGATGTCGTGGTTGGGGTGCCCAACTCGGGACTTTCCGCCGCCATTGGCTACGCCCAGGAAAGCGGCATCCCGTACGAAATGGGCTTGATCAAAAGCCAGTACGTGGCGCGGACTTTTATTCAGCCGACGCAGGCGCTGCGTGAACGCAGCGTGCGCCTGAAGCTTTCGGCACTCAAGGCGGTGGTCAACGGCAAGCGGGTCGTCCTCATCGACGATTCTGTCGTGCGCGGCACCACCGCCAAGCAGATCGTCCAGCTGCTCAAGGACGCCGGGGCCAAAAGCGTGCACCTGCGGATTGCCAGCCCGCCGCTGCGTTTTCCGTGCTTTTACGGCATCGACATTCAGTCCACCAAGGAGCTCTTGGCCGCCAATTACAGTGTGGCGGCCATGCGTCAGCTCTTAGGCGTTGAAAGCCTAGGCTTTTTGTCGGTGGCAGGCTTGGAGGAAAGTGTGAATCTGCAGACCACGGCCCCCAACCGCGGCCTGTGTGTGGCGTATTTCACCGGTCAGTACCCGACGCCGCTGGATGATTACGCGGCGAATCTGAAAGATGAGCTGGCGAAGTTGACGATGAACGTCGAGGAGGTGGCCGCACGATGAGCCTGAATTACGAGCAAGCCGGCGTGAATGTTGCGGCGGGCAACGAGGCAGTGGCGCGAATCGCGCCGCTGGCCAAAGCCACTCAGGATCAAAACGTGCTGGGCGATTTAGGCGGCTTTGCGGCGGCCTACGCGCTGCCCAAGGTCAAGCACCCGGTGCTGCTGTCTGCGACCGACGGGGTGGGGACCAAGCTGCTGCTGGCGCTGGAATGCGATCAGCACGAAACCATTGGCATCGACCTGGTCGCGATGGTGGCCAATGACCTGGTGGCCACCGGCGCGACGCCGCTGTTTTTCCTGGATTACATGGCGACTGATCAGCTGATTCCCAGCCGCGTCGAGGACGTGGTGCGCGGAATCGCGTACGGCTGCCGGGAGGCCCAAATGAGCCTGATCGGCGGCGAAACGGCGGAGATGCCGGGGATGTACCCGCAAAAACACTACGACCTGGCTGGCTTTGCCGTGGGGCTGGCCGCGCGCGAGCAGCTGCTGCCGCAAGGCGTGGCGGCCGGCGATGTGCTGATTGGCCTGCCAAGCAGCGGGGTGCACTCGAACGGCTTCTCCCTGGTGCGGGCGCTGCTGGCCGAAACGAATTTCGGCATGCTGCCGCTGTCTGACGGCACGGAGATCCGCACCGCGCTCTTGACACCGACGCGGCTGTACGTGAAGCCGATGCTGACACTGTTAAAGTCGGGTCTGTTGCACGGCGCCGCGCACATCACCGGCGGCGGCTTCACCGATAATGTGCCCCGGATGCTGCCCCAAGACTTGGCCGCGCGGTTTGACCCGCAGGCCTGGCAGTGGCCAGAGATTTTCCAGCGGATTCAAACCGCTGGTGAGCTCAGCGAGGAAGAGATGCGCAAAACGTTCAATTTGGGCATCGGCATGGTGCTCGCAGTGGCGCCTGAGGACGTGGCGGCGGTGTTAGCCGCCGATCCGCACGCCAAGCGCATCGGTCAAGTGGTGCCGCGCACCCAGGCCGTCGTGGAATGGAGGCGGTCATGACGAAACAGTTGATTGTCTTTGCTTCCGGCACCGGATCGAACTTTGAGGCGCTGGCCGATCATTTCGACCGGACCAAAACGGCGACCATCGTGGCGCTGGTGTGCGATCAACCCGGCGCGCCGGTGCTGGCAAAAGCTGCCGCACGCAAGATTCCGGTGATCGCGCTGAACTACCGCGACTACCCCAGCAAGGCCGCGGCCGAGGCGACGCTGATCGCCCGCTTGCCAGCCTGCGATTTGATTGTGCTCGCCGGCTTCATGCGCATCATCGGCCCCACGCTGCTTAACGCGTACCCGAACCGCATCATCAACCTACACCCGGCCCTTTTGCCGAGTTTTCCCGGCCGCACCGGCATCGAAGACGCCTTTAATTACGGCGTCAAGGTGACCGGAGTGACCGTTCATTACGTCGACGCCGGCATCGACTCGGGCAAAATCATCGCCCAGGCGCCGGTGTTGATCAGCGAAGGCACCACGCTGCCCGCGCTGGAAACCGCAATCCATGACGTTGAGCACCAGCTGCTGCCCCAGACGATTGAGGCACTGATCAAGGAGGAGAAAATCTAGTGAAACGCGCATTGTTAAGTGTGTCCGACAAAACTGGCCTGACCGAATTTGCTGAAGGATTGATTGCCCGCGGGTTTGAACTGGTGTCCACCGGCGGCACCAAAGCCGCCTTGGAACAAGCTGGCCTGGCCGTGACCGGGGTGGAAACCGTGACCGGGTTTCCCGAAATGCTGGACGGCCGGGTGAAGACCCTGCACCCGAAGATCCATGCCGGTATTTTGGCCAAGCGCGACGACCCGGCGCACATGGCGGCGCTGGCCGAACATGACATTCAGCCGATCGATCTGGTGTGCGTGAACCTGTACCCGTTTGCCGAAACGATTGCCAAGCCAGAAACGACCCGCGCCCAGGCCATCGAGCAAATCGACATCGGCGGCCCCAGCGCCTTGCGCGCCGCCGCCAAAAATGCGGCCAGTGTCTGGGCAGTGGCCGATCCCGCAGATTACCAGCGGGTTCTGACCGGGCTGGACGAAAACGACGCAGGACTGCGAACGCAGCTGGCGGCCAAGGTCTTCCAAATGACGGCGGCCTATGATGCGCAGATCGCCGCGTACCTGGATCCCGAGCCGTTCCCGCAGCAGTTCACCCCGACCTTTAGCAAGGTGCAGAGCCTGCGTTACGGTGAAAACAGCCATCAGCAAGCGGCCTTTTACGGCGCGCCGGACGCGCCGGCCGAATCGCTGGTCAACGCCAAGCAGCTGCATGGCAAGGAACTGTCCTTCAACAATATCCGCGATGCCGACGCCGCCTTAGCCATGGTCAATGAGTATCAGGAACCGACCGTGGTCGCCCTCAAACACATGAACCCGTGCGGCATTGGGCAGGGGGCAACGATTGAAGAAGCCTGGGACAAGGCCTATGAAGCCGACCCCATGTCCATTTTCGGGGGCATCATCGCGCTGAACCGCCCGGTCGACTTGGCCACTGCGGAGAAGATGCATGCGCTGTTTTTGGAGATCATCATGGCGCCAAGCTTTGACGACGATGCCTACGCCGTTTTGGCTAAGAAGAAAAATGTGCGGCTTTTGACCATCACCCTGGCCGGTGGCGCCTTGCCGGAGCGCGTCGAAACCGTCGCGGTCAACGGTGGGGTGCTGCGGCAAACCACCGATACGAAGATCGAAACGGCGGCCGACCTGACCGTGGTGACCAAGGTCCAGCCGACCGAAGAGCAGATCGCCTCGCTGCTTTTTGCCCAGCAGGTGGTCAAGCACGTGAAAAGTAATGCTATCGTCGTCGCCAAAAAAGGCCAGACCCTGGGCATTGGCGCCGGCCAGATGAACCGGATCGGGTCGGTGGAAATCGCACTCACGCAGGCCCAGCAGAACAAAAATTTTGCGGGGGCCGTGATGGCCTCAGACGCCTTTTTCCCGATGGACGACTGCGTGGAATACGCGGCGCAGCATGACATCAAAGCCATTATCCAACCCGGCGGCTCGATTAAGGACAAGGATTCGATCGCCATGGCCGACAAGTACGGCATTGCGATGGTGACGACCGGCGTGCGGCACTTCCGCCACTAAGGAGGCTTGTATGGTCAATGTGTTGGTGATCGGCCAAGGGGGCCGGGAAAGTGCGCTCGGGCGGGCGTTTTTGCGCTCGCCGCAGGTGGGGCAAGTGTTCGTGGCACCGGGCAATGCCGGGATGCCAATGATCGGGCTGACGCCGGTGCCCATCAACGAATCTGAAACCGCCGCGCTCATCGCCTTTGCCAAGACTCATGTGGCGCTGACCTTTGTCGGCCCGGAACAGCCGCTGGCCGGTGGGCTTGTGGACGCGTTTGAAGCGGCCGGCCTGCCGGTGTTTGGCCCGACCAAGGTACTAGTCCAGCTGGAAAGCAGCAAAACGTTTGCCAAGGCCTTCATGGCGCGGCATCACTTGCCCACGGCGCAGGCGCTGACGGTTCATTCACTGCCAGAAGCGCAAACCGCGCTGGCCAAGTTTGGTGCCCCCATTGTGATCAAGGCAGACGGGCTGGCGGCCGGCAAGGGCGTGACCGTGGCGCAAACGCTGGCCGCGGCGCAGGCGGCGGTGACCAAGCTTTACGCCGCTGACGCTCAAACTCCGGTGCTGCTGGAGGAGTACCTGCAAGGCGAAGAGGCGTCGGTTTTGGCGATGTTCAACGGGCCAAAGCGGGTGCTGTTCCCGCTGGCCCAAGACCACAAGCGGCGCTTTGACGGCGACGCTGGGCCTAACACCGGCGGCATGGGGGCGTACAGCCCAACGCCGCAGTTCAGCGCGGCGCAGCAAAAAGCCGCCGGTGACTTGGTGGATCAAACCTTGGCCGGCATGGCGTCAGACGGGCTCAGCGGCTGTGGGGTGCTGTACGTCGGTCTGATGTTTACCGCCGCTGGGCCAAAGATTCTCGAGTACAACCTGCGCTTCGGGGATCCCGAAACCCAGGTGCTTCTGCCCCAGGTAGAAAACGATTTTTATCAGCTGACTCTGGACCTTTTGGCCGGGAAGGCCGAACCGCTCAAGTTGGACGGGCACACGTACTGCGGGGTGGTGGCGGTGGATCCGGCGTACCCGGGGGCTGGGCATCCATATCCGCTGGTGGTGCCCGATGCTGAGCAACTGAAGTACTGGGTGCCCGCCGGCGTCGCCGAAACGGCAGGTGGGCTGGTGAGCAGCGGCGGCCGTATTTTCGCGGTGATCGGCGAAGGCTCAGACTTAGCCGAGGCTCAGCGTCAGGCGTACGCGCGCATGCAGCCGCTGCAAGGCGCTTTGGCCACACGCAGTGATATTGGGGCCAAGGGCCTAGCCTAATTAAAAAGTGTGCGACCACCATATCCATGGCGATCGCACACTTTTTTTGACTTTCGCCACTATATCTTGGGGGTCGGCTGTGGTAGCATTAAAACTATGAAATGGAGTGAGCAAGATGGCCCAAACAAGATTACCCAACAATCCGAAACCCAAGGAGTGGCTCGCGTCCGACCTGTCGCTGCAGTACGTGGCCAGCTATAAGCCGTTCGTGTTTGTCGATGGTGAAGGCGTGCGGTGCAGCATTTACGTGTCCGGGTGCCGCTTTAACTGCCCGGGCTGCTACAACAAGGTCGCCCAGAATTTTCACTACGGCACGCCGTACACGCAGGAGCTGGAGGATCGCATCATCACTGACCTCAGCCAGAGTTACGTGCAGGGCCTGACGCTGCTGGGCGGCGAGCCGTTTTTGAACACGCAGGTCTGCCTGCGCCTGTGCCGGCGGGTGCGCAAGGAGTTCGGCCACACCAAGGACATCTGGAGCTGGACCGGGTACACCTGGGACGAGCTGATGCAGGAGTCCGACGACAAGCTTGAGCTGCTGAACATGCTTGACATTCTGGTCGACGGCCGCTTCCTCGAGGCCAAGAAGGACCTGACGCTGCAGTTTCGCGGCAGTTCCAACCAGCGCATCATCGATGTGCCTGCCTCGCTTGAAGCAGGTTCAGTCAAAATTTGGAAAAACTTAGTGAGGTAGCGCAAAAAGCCCGCGGGAAAAATTTTCCGCGGGCTTTTTGCTTACTTCAAATCCGGTTTGGTCAAGGTTGCGCCGCTTTCCCCATAAAAGCTGAGGTGGGGAAAATGAATCGTCACGGCTGTGCCTTTGCCAACAGTGGCGCTGATGGTCAGGTGATGGCCGAGCTTTTGGCTCAGCTGGTCGGCCAGGTACAGGCCGAGGCCGGTGGAGCGCTGGTTGGCGTTGCGGCCATTGGTGCCGGTGAAGCCTTTTTCAAAGACGCGGTGCAGCTCGTCTGACGGGATGCCGATGCCGGTGTCTTCAATGGTCAGCGTCGCCTCGGTGGGGGCGTCCGCAATGGTGGCGGTGACTTGGCCGCCTGGCGCGGTGTACTTTAAGGCGTTGGACACCAGCTGGCCCAGGATGAACCGCAGCCACTTTTCGTCGGTGACGACGGTCAAGGAGTCGCCGTTCAGGGCAAAGCTGATGCGCCGGTCGATGAAGCTGTTGCGCTGGTCGACGATCACGCCGTCGACCAGGGGCTTGAGGTCATACTCGCGGAGCAGGTAATCCTTGGAGAAGCTGTCCAGCCGCGAGTAGTACAGCACTTGCTCGACGGAAAAGTTGATCTTGTCCAGCTGCAGCGCCAGCTCGTCCAGCGGCTTTTCCGGCGCTTGACCGTCCAGGCTGTCCTGAAGCAGGCCGGCGGCGGCCAGCGGCACCTTGATCTCGTGCACCCAGGAGTCGATGAAGGCCTTTTGGTCCTGCTGGCGAGCAATCAACTCGGATTGAGCCTGGCGGTGTTCGCGCAGCACATGGTTGTACGCCTCGACGATTGCGGCGCGCTCGTGGCTGCTGCTGGCCGCCAGCGGCCAGTCCAGCGCCTCAACGCCGGCTTCAGTCCGGTCGGTGAAGGCCTTGACCCACTTTTTCGTGCGAGTGTAGTGCCACACCAGCAGGACCGCGGCGAAACCGGTGATTAGTACGGCCATGTACAAAAGCGTGTCCCACCGCACGCGCTGGCGCGGATCCAGCCACAGGCCAAAGCACAGGAGCGCCAGGCCGATAACATACCACGCGATGCCCGCCAGGTGGTCGTGCAAGTATTGTTTAAACGTCATTTATTTCACCATGTACCCTTGGCCGACCTTGGTTTGGATGTAATCCGGCAGCCCGGCGGCCTCAATTTTCTTGCGCAGCCGGTTGATGTTGACGGTCAGCGTGTTATCGTCGACAAAGCGCTCATCGGTCCACAGGTCCTTGAGTAGGCGCGAGCGGCTGATCACGCTGCCGTGCGCGCGCATCAGCAGCTGCAGCAGCTTGTACTCGTTTTTGGACAGGTTGATCTCCTCGTTGTTGACATAGGCCATGCCGGTTTTAAAATCGAGCGTCAACCCGTTCACGGTCAGAGATGACCCGCCGGCGTCCTGGTAGTTGTAGGTGCGCCGCAAAAGCGCGTTGATTTTGGCAATCAGGACCTCCATGGCGAAGGGCTTTTCCACAAAGTCGTCGGCGCCGAGGTTCATCGCCATCACCATGTCCATGTTGGTGTTGCGGCTGGAGATGAAAATCACCGGGACCTGCGAGGCGTCGCGGATCTTTTGGACCCAGTAGTAGCCGTCGCGGACGGGCAAATTGATGTCCAACAGGACCAGGTCGGGTTGCGTCGCCTGAAACTGGTCGAACACGCGGTTGAAATCAGTCACCGTGCTCGCTTGATACTCCCACTTGTTGAGCGCGGCCGCGATCAGGTCGGCAATGGTGCGGTCATCTTCCACAATCATGATTTTGAACATGTCTAGGCCTCCGTTCTTAATTGTATGGTAGCGGTTTGCGTGCGGCTGCACAAGCGCCTAACAGTATCGCAAGGTAACCAGCCGCAGTCCCCAGTTTCTGGTATCATGGACAAAAAGAGGCAGGGAGGCGAGCCCATGCGCGTGGTGGATGTCGCACATTTAACCAAAGTTTACGGCCACCGGCTGAACCGGGTGACCGCGCTGAACGACCTCAGCTTTCACATTGAAGCCGGGGAGTTTGTCGGTATCATGGGGCCAAGCGGCGCCGGTAAATCGACGCTGCTGAATATGATTGCCACCATTGACCAGCCCACCTCCGGCACGCTGACCGTCGCCGGCAAAGAGCTCACGGCCCTGCGCGACAGTGAGGCGGCGGCGTACCGGCGCAAGGACCTCGGGTTTATTTTTCAGGCGTTCAACCTGGTGCCGGATCTGACCGTGGCCGACAACATTACGCTGCCGCAGACTTTCGTGCCGCCTCTGCCGAAGGACTTAGACCAGCGCCTGATGCACTTTGCCAAACTGCTGGGGCTGGTGCCGCTGCTGAAGCGATATCCGGAGCAGCTCAGTTTGGGTCAGCGGCAGCGGGTGGCCGCGGCGCGGGCGATGATCGGCCATCCGGACTTGATCTTGGCCGATGAGCCGACCGGGAGCCTGGACTCGATGGCGGCCACCGAACTGCTTCAGTACCTGGCCAAGCTCAACTTGGAAGAGGACGTGACGATCATGATGGTGACGCATGACGCGTTCACGGCCAGTTTTTGCAATCGCATTATTTTCATTCGCGACGGGGCGTACTTCGCGGAAGTGACTCGGCGCTCCAGCCGCCAGGCCTTTTTCAACAGCATCATCGACATGGAAGCCACCATCAACGGGGGTGATCGGCGTGGGCCAATTGATCCGCACTAGTTTGCGGCGCCACCGGACGGTCAACCGGTTGTATGTGCTGATGGCCGCGGCGATGATCGCGGTCCTGTACGCGGTGCTGGCGCTGATTGAAGATGACCAGCTGCTGGCCCACGCCATTGACATGAACGATTTGACTGCCGTGGTGCCGGCGCTTTTAGTGATTGTGCTGGTCGTGATCCTGCTGTTTGCAATCGTCTTTTTGCTGTACATGAATTCGATCCTGATCGAGCGGCGCACTGCCAGTATTCGCGTGTATCGCCGGCTGGGAATGCCGGTCAGCCGCATCGGGTTTGGCCTGCTGTTGGAATCGCTGCTGCTGGGGGCGGCGGCCACCGTGCTGGGGATTGGGCTAGGCTGGGTCTTTTCCAAGTTTCTGGCCATGATGCTGCTGCGTCTGATGGGGGTGCACAAGGCAGTCGGCCTGCTGTGGGCCCCGCGCGCCGCCGTTGAGCTTGCCGTCTTGTTCCTGGTGGTTTACGCGGTGCTGGGCACCATTAACGCGATCTATGCCGGCAATGTGGAAATGACGGCTGAAAGTGCGGCCAACCGGACCAGCCGCATCCCGGCCAGCGGCTGGCGGACGTTGGTCGCCTGGGCCGGGGCCGTGGTGTTGGTGCTCAGTTACGCTGCCGCGTACAACCTGGTTCACCTGACCTACCTGATGGCCCAGCGCTACCACGGCGGCGGGGTGTGGACACTACTTGCGGTGCCGGCGCTGGGCGTGGTCAGCTTGTACGTCGTGTTCAAAGTGTCGCTGCCGGCGCTTTTCGTCTGGCTGATGAAGCGGCCGAAACTGCGGCGCAACGCCGCGGCGCTTATGACCGTCACCAACGTGCACAAGCGGCTGCTGCGCAATGTGCACTCGCTCTTTCTGACGACCCTGCTGGCCACCATCACCATCACGGTGCTGGGCAGCGGCGCGATTTTGTACCAGTTTGGCCAGCGCTCGGTGACGCGCAGTGTGGCCTTGGACATGGTGGCTTCAAGCACTGGGGTCAAGCAGGCGTTCTCCAAAGACACGGCGGCGGTGATCAAGCGCGCGGTCGTCTTGCCCACCAAGCTTGCGGCGGGGCGGCTGAGCGAGCCCAATCACGCCACCGGCGACGGGGATGAAACTATTTATAACGTGATGGCGCTCAGCGATTATACTCGGATTCGCCGCGTGCAAAAGGGCCTGCCAGCTTTGACGCTGGGCCCGCACCAGGCGGCGATGATCCTGTTTGGCCGGACCTTGTACCAGCACACTTGGCTGGGCAAGCGGCAGCACTGGGGCTTGACGCTGACCCGAACGCACCAACGCTTTGCCGTTAAAACCGTGACGGGCACTTTTCCGCTGGGCGACAGCGCCTACTTTGACCGGGCGCTGGTGATTCCGGACCGGGACTTTCGGCAGCTGCTGGCGCCGGCGGACCCGTTGACTGGGTACCTGCTGAAGCAGGGGCAATCCGGTCAGGCCGCCAAGCAGCTTAACGACGGCGTTGGTGAGGATTACGTGGGCGGCAGCGCGGCTATTTTAACCGGCAAAAAAGCACCGCGAGTCAAGGCCACTGCTGGTGCCGCGGACTTTGGTCGCCGTGCTGTTCAGTTTAAGGCGCCTTTGATGGGAGAGATGAATGTGCTGTTTGGCATGGGTCTGTTCATTGTGATCTTGCTGGGCGCCGTCTTCATCGTGGCCACTGCCAGCATCCTGATGATCAAGCAGCTGATGCTGGCCGCCGAGGACCACCAGGCGCGCACCATCCTGCGCCAACTCGGTATGCCGCAGCCGCTGGAGCAGCGCGTGGCCGCCGCCCAAACCGCTGTGATCTTCGCGCTGCCGCTGGCCTTTGGTACGCTGAACTCGGCTCTGATGATTCGCTATTTGAGCATGTTCTTGAACGACCCCGGCGTGTTTCTAGTCATCGTGATCGTCGCGGTCTACATCCTGGTGTACCTGGCCTTTGGCATCCTGACCGTCCGGCTGACGGCGCGGACTTAGGCGTCCAATGTGGCTTCTGCCTTCATCGCGTGATCGGGGTGGTAAGGATCGGCAATGGTGTAAAATGCCTGGTGGTAGCCGTAGCTTTCCTGTGCCCGTTTGGTGAAGACCATCACCGGCGCAAACAGCGGCGTATTTTTGGCGGTGAAAACCGCCAGCTTGGTTGCCCAGGCCGATAGCAGCAGGTACTCGCGCTGCGGATTATCTGTGCGCATCAACACCATGGCCTCGCAGCCGTCCAGGCGGTCCGCTTCGAGGGTCAGCGTCTGGGCCTTTTGCTCGAAGACCTTGGCCTCCTCATCGGTGAGCTTAAAGTACATCATGTAGACGTAGCCCACCTCTGGCACCGCGCCGTAGTGGGCCAAGATGGTGCCTTTAAGCGGTGCGACGAACGGGACTGCCCCGGTCAGATCCAGGGTGGCAAAGTCGCGGTCCTTTTCGGCGTCTTTGAGCAGTCGGACCGGGGTGGTGGCGCGTTTCACAATCGTTTGCATATACGTTTTGCTGCCGAGCACTAACTGCATTGTTTTTGTCATTTGATTACCCCCAATAGGTTTAGTATAGCGCTTACTTATTTGAAAGGAATGATTTCATGAAATTGACGATCCTGGGTTATTACGGCGGCTATCCCGACCACGGCGTTGGCACATCCAGTTACCTGATCGAAAGCGGCGACTACAAGCTGCTACTGGATTGCGGCTCCGGTGCGCTGCTGGCACTGGAAAAAGCCAGTGACCCCTTTGCGCTGGATGCGGTCTTACTGACCCATTATCACCATGATCATGCCGCAGATGTCGGTGTGCTGCAGTATTACTACCAGCTCCACAGCGGAGCCAAAAAAGCCGATCCGCTCCCAATCTACGGTCACACCAAAGATCCGCTGAATTTTGCGGCGCTGACCTTCGGCGACTTCACGAAGGGCATGGGGTACAGCGGGGATTCCGTGCTCGATCTGGGGCCACTGCATCTAACGTTCCTGGAGACCCAGCACCCGGTGCCGGCCTTTGCCGTGCGCATCGAGGAAAAAACCACCGGGCAGGTCTTTGTCGACACCAGTGACACCCGGGCCTTTCCGGCGCTCGCGCCATTCGCCGAGAAGGCGGATCTGCTGATGGCGGACACCAATTTTCTGGCGGGCCACCAGGCGCCGCTTTGGCACCTCACTGCTCCACAGGCCGGTGCGCTGGCCGCCCAAGCGCACGTTAAGGAACTCCTCTTGACTCACCTGCCGCAAGAAGTCTCGCTAGCGACCCTGAAGGCCCAAGCCCAGGCGGAAGGGGGGGAGATTCCGGTAGTTTTGGCCAGTGAAACGTTATTTATTGATGGGAACAAATTATTTGAGCAAAAATAACGTTTAAAATTTAATCCAGCTGATGTTCACCATGTCAACTAACATGGTTGGGAAGTAAAACGCCGACTGGCAGGCCTTTGCTTTGGGGAATGACTATTTGTTACTTATATCACAATTAGTGTGCGCGCAAATTCAGAAATTTATTTTTGAAGCTTGATTGTATTTGCACATTTGAGTTCGTTATACTTAGAGTGTCGAGAAAACGCAGTCACGCAACAAAAGAAGGAGCGAGCACTGATGGTATACTTGTACGTTTCGCCTAGCTGCACTTCATGTCGCAAAGCCCGCGCCTGGTTAGTGGAAAATAACATTCCCTTCGTGGAACGAAACATATTTGCCGATCCACTGAGCATCGATGAGATCAAGCACGTGCTCAGCATGACCGAGAAAGGGACCGAGGAGATCATTTCGATGCGGTCGAATATTTTCCGGGAACTGGGCATTGACCTTGAGGCCATCTCAATCAATGAATTGGTCGCCTTGATTGCTAAGTATCCAGCCTTGATCCGCCGGCCAATCATCATGGATGATAAACGGCTGCAGGTCGGCTACAATGAAGATGATATTAGACGGTTTCTCCCGCGTTCGGTGCGGGCACTGGAGCTGCAACAAGCTCAGCTGCTGGCCGGGTTTTAACCAAAAGGCATGATTCGGGTGAATCGTGCCTTTTTGGTTTCAGCGCGCTGGGGGATCCATGTGTTGCATTCCTTACTTTTTTAGCGTAGAATGCCGTGTCAGTGAGAATCTGATATACTAAGATTCAAAGGCAAAGTGAGGTGCAGCCATCATGGAAATGGAACGACTTAACGCAAATACCATTCGCGTCCTGCTCGGCAATGACGATTTGGCCGAACGCGGGATCACAGTGCTGGACCTGCTCGGCAACCACAAGCAGATCGAAACCTTCTTCTATAGTATTCTCGATGAGGTCGACAAGGATCACAGTTTCGCCAGCGAAGGCGGTGTGACGTTTCAGGTGATGCCGAGTCAAAGCGGATTGGAGCTTTTGATCTCCCGCAATCAAGATGACGAGGACGCCGATGAAGACACCGACGACGCGCAAACCGACGATAATGGCGTGCCGGACTTCATCCGCCAACAGCTCAATGCATTAGATGATCCGGCAGCCAGCGACGAGGCCAGCGACGAAGGCAGCTTCATCGACGGCGGCCAAGCGGACAAGACCGAGGTCGTGCTCAAGCTCCAAAGCTTTGAGGACTTCATTGCTTTGGCCCAGGAGTTGCGCTTGGAAGGGGCCACCTCAGATCTCTATTCTTACAACGATGACTACTACCTTGTGTTGACCTTCTACGCCAACAAGGCTTCGAGCAGTGAAATCGCCGATCAAACGGCGCTGGCCTTGGAGTACGGCACGAAAGTCAACTTGTCAGCCGACGTGCTGGCGGAATACGGCAAGCTTCTGATGCCGACCAGCGCGCTGGAAACCGGCCGCTACTATTTCAAAAAGTAATCTGAGGGGCGGCGCTGCGGTGCCGCTTTTTTTGTAAGGTGCGGAGGGTTCGCGTACTTAGGGGGACAGGCAGCCTAGCCAGAGGCTTTGCCGCTGGGCTTTGGCGGCGAGGCCTCTGGCGTAGCTGGCTGCTCCCCGTTGCGAACCCGGAGCCCGATTATGTCAGGTGCGGAGGCTCGACGCTTTTAGCCCGAAGCCCGATTTTGTCTCTGGCTTGACCGCAGGGGGCACGCGTGGTTCTATAAGGAAAAAGGAGCATGATCATGGCAAAAGAGTTGCGCTTTACCAGTGTTTTCGACATTATTGGCCCGGTGATGGTCGGGCCAAGCTCCTCGCACACCGCCGGCGCCGCGCGCATCGGCAAGGTGGTGCGGGAGATTTTTGGCGAGGAGCCGACGCGGGTGGACATTTACCTGTACGAGTCCTTCGCTAAGACTTATCGCGGCCACGGCACCGATGTTGCGCTGGTCGGGGGACTTTTGGGCATGGCGCCAGACGACGCGCGCCTTGCGGATTCGCTGAAGATCGCGCACGAGCGGGGAATCAAGGTCACCTTCGTGCCGAAAAGCGACAAGGTCGATCACCCGAACACGGCGAAGATCGCACTGCAAAAAGGCGCTCGGTCAATGACTGTGACTGGGGTGTCAATTGGCGGCGGCAACATTCAGATTTCTGAGATCAACGGCTTCAAGCTGTCGCTGAGCATGGGCACGCCAACGTTCATCACCGTGCACCAAGATGTGCCAGGGATGATTGCGCGCGCGACTGACTTGCTGAGTGAAAATAACGTCAATATCGGCACCATGACCGTCACGCGCGAGGCCAAAGGCGAAAAGGCCATCATGATCATGGAAGTGGACGAGCGGCGGCCCGACTTGGTCGAGAAGCTCAAGGCCATGCCGAACGTCGATAACGCTGCGTATTTCGAGTAGGAGGACGCCATGTTTTACTCAATTAAAGAACTTGTTGAACAGGCCCAAGACTACCAGAGTGTCGCGGCCCTGATGGTGGCCACCGAGGCCGAAAACACCGGTCGCAGCGAGTCAGCGATCCGCTCGCTGATGGCGCGTAACCTTGACGTCATGGCGGAATCGATCACCAAGGGGATCGCCGGCGTCAAATCGGTGACCGGTCTGACCGGTGGGGATGCCAAGCGGCTGGACCAGTACCTCGGCGGTGGCACCAGCTACCTCGGGCCGATTGCCCTGGCCGCAGTGCGCAATGCCGTTGCCGTCAACGAGGTCAACGCCCAAATGGGGTTGATCTGCGCCACTCCGACCGCCGGCAGTGCCGGTGTGGTGGCCGGCACGCTGATGGCCGTCCGCGAGCCGTTTCACCTGACCCGCGAGCAGCAGGTCGACTACCTGTTCACGGCCGGCGCTTTCGGCCTGGTGATCGCCAATAATGCGGAGATCGCTGGCGCGGAAGGCGGCTGTCAGGCGGAAGTTGGCAGCGCCTCTGCCATGGCGGCCGCCGCGCTGGTCCAGGCCCGCGGCGGCGACGCCGAGATGGCGGCTCAGGCCGCGGCCATTTCGATTGCCAACTTGATGGGGCTGGTGTGCGATCCGGTCGCCGGGCTGGTTGAGGTCCCGTGCGTTAAGCGCAACGCAATGGGGGCGGCCCAGGCGTTAACCTCGGCTGACATGGCGCTCGCGGGGATGAAGTCCGTGATCCCGCCGGACGAGGTGATCGCGGCAATGGACGCCGTGGGCAAGCAAATGCCCAGTGCCTTCCGCGAAACGGCAGAAGGCGGATTGGCGGCCACGCCAACAGGCCGGCGAATCCAGCGCCGAATTTTTGGCGATTGATCGACAGCAAAATGGGTAAGACCGCTGCTTAAGGTCTTACCCATTTTTGCGCGCACCTATAGTGTTTTCAGCTGCCCACGGAACTCGGGGAGGCTGGTGTAGCCCTTTTTGGCCATCTCAGCTTCAAGCTCACTGGCCAGCCGCGTAAAGGCGCCCAGGCCCTCGGTGGCCAAAATGCTGCCTAGAGAGACCAAGTTTGCGCCGCAGAGGATCAGCTCGTAGGCGTCGCGGCCCGTGGTCACGCCGCCGGTGCCAATGATGCTAATGTCGCCGCGCAGGCGCTGGCGGAAGGCGCGCACGTTGGCCAACGCGATGGGCTTGGCGTACTGACCGCCGATGCCGCCAAACCCGCCCTTGGGCTTGATTGCCGCAGTGTCTGTGGCCGGGTCGATCCAAAGCCCGTTGCCCAGGCTGTTGATCGAGTTGATGAAGGTCAAGGGGTACCGGTTGAGGATGGCCGCGACCTGGTCGAATTGGGCCAGGTCAAAATACGGCGGCAACTTGACCCCGGCGGGTTTTTTGAAGACTTTGAAAATGGCGGCGAGGATGGTCTCAGTGGCGGCAAAATCATACGCGATCTGGGGCTTGCCGGGGACATTCGGGCAGCTGAGGTTGAACTCGGTCAGACCGGTGAAGCCCGAATCCTGGATCTTTTGCGCGAGGAGGGGAAAGTCATCCGGCTTCATGCCGGCGACCGAGAGAAAAATTGGCCGGCCCGGGTGCTTTTCCTGAAACCGCTCGGCGTAAGCAATATAGTAGTCAATCCCAAGGTTCGGCAGGCCCATCGAGTTGATCGTCCCCAGTGCCAGCTGGGCAAAGCGGGGCTCCGGGTTGCCTTTGCGCGCTTCCAGCGTCCCGGTCTTGGTCACCAGGGTGCCAGCCGGACTTGCCGCGAGTTGGTCGAGCTCGGCTTCGGTTTGACAGTGCACGCCGCTTGCGTTCATGAACACATTTTGAAACGTGTAGTCGCCTAAGGTGGTGGTTAAACTAGCCAACGTGATCACTCCTTTGAATCCAGTGTCGTGTCATCCTGCCTATTTAACCATATTTGCGGCTGCTTGCCTATGCACCAAAAAGGAAGCCAAAATTGGCTAGTCGCGTGTCATAAAGCAACGCCCCTGCACCGCGATTTTAAAACCAATCGTGGTCCAGGGGCGTTTTAAACTTCGGGCTAAAACCGCTTGATGTCTCAGCCTCATAGAACTGAATTTAACGCTACACTGGCCACTGCCAGCCCGGCTGCAACCAGGCACACCCGCCGCGGCAGGCGCGGGTCGCGGCCGCGCATCATGACGATCAGCCATGCGAGCAGGCTGACCACAAACACCGCGGTGCTGAGCAGAAAAACCCAGGCCAGCGCAATCCCGACTGGGTTTGCGGACGGTGCAGCGCTCATGTGGTTGGGTCCTTTTGGTGGTAAGTTGTCAGGTGTGCAAGCTGGCCGCCCATGCGCCGAATCTCGTCCGGCGGGGCCTGCGGCAGGGTGAAGTGCATTTCCATTTTGTGGGGATCAAAGTCCTCCGTGGCCGATACGAGCGAATAGAATACGTTAGGGTCGGGCTCGTCGTCTGGCAGCGAGGTCAGTGTGTAAGCCGACAAAGGCGCAGACTTTTTTGGCAGCCCGAGCAAAAAATTGGCCAGTACGCGGTAGGCATAGTAGACGGTTTCCTGATAGGTGGTGCCCTTAGCCGTCAGTTCGGGCATGTTCACAAACTGAATCAAATAACCGTCAGGCGTTTTCTCGTTGCGGGCCGCAAAGAAGTAGCGGCGGGTCGCCTTGGCCATAACATCGCATCCTCTCAAATTCTTCGCTATTATTATAACACGGTTAAAAATTGTCGCAATAATATATGGATTTTCTCATCTTATTATTCTCCCGTCAGCCGCCGGCAGAAAAATCGCTTGGGCCGCTTGCAAACCGCCCTCCTGCCCGTTATAATAATGCTTGTTGTTGCGGTTGTAGTTTAGTGGTAAAACTTCAGCTTCCCAAGCTGACGTCGCGAGTTCGATTCTCGTCAACCGCTTGATTCTGGTGCCAGTGGTGCCAGTTTTTTATTGGGTGAAGAAGCCGAAAAAGGCAACCGGTCGTGTTCAGTGAAGCTGCGGGAGGTGCGAGCAGCTCACGGCCTTGCCGGCGCGCGGCGGAGCCTGAAGTGAATAATGAGTGGACATGACGTCAACTAGAGTGGTACCGCGGGGAAACTCGTCTCTTTCAAGTAAACATTTGAAGGAGACGAGTTTTTTCTCGCAGAAAGGAACGTGCACAGATGGAGTTCAAACAAGAAGTGATCAAGGCACTGGCTGCCGCAATCGGCAGCACGCTGGACGAGGCGACCATCGCGAAGCTGGTCGAAACGCCGAAGGATGATAAGATGGGCGATTATGCCTTTCCCACGTTCGCTTTGGCCAAGGTGTTCCACCAGGCGCCGCCGCTGATTGCCAAGGACCTGGCCGAAAAAATTGACGCGACCCCGTTTGAAAAGGTCGAAGTCAAGGGCGCTTACATCAACTTTTTCCTGGACAAGGTCAGCTTTGCCAACACGGTGCTGACGACGATCGCCCAGGACCCGGCGCATTACGGCGACCAGCAAATCGGCACCGGCAACGTGCCGATCGACATGTCCAGCCCGAACATCGCCAAGCCGATGAGCATGGGCCATCTGCGCTCGACCGTGATCGGCAACGCCCTGGCCAATATTTTGACCAAAACCGGGTACACGCCGATCAAGATTAATCACTTAGGCGACTGGGGCACCCAGTTCGGCAAGCTGATCGTGGCTTACCGCAAGTGGGGCTCTGAGGCAGACGTCAAGCGTGACCCGATCCACTACCTGGTGAAGTATTACGTCCAGTTCCATGAAGAGGCGGAAACGCAGCCCGAGCTGGACGAAGAGGCCCGCGCGGTCTTCAAGCAGCTGGAGGACGGCGATCCCGAGGTACACCAGCTCTGGTCCTGGTTCCGTGAGGAGTCGCTGAAGGAATTCCAGCGCATCTACAAGGAGCTCGGCATCGAGTTCGATTCTTACAAGGGCGAGGCCTTTTACAATGACAAGATGGACGCTGTGACCGACGCGCTCGAGCAAAAAGGGCTGCTCAAGGAAAGCCAAGGCGCGGAAATCGTCGACCTCAGCAAGTACGACCTGAACCCGGCTTTGATCCGCAAGTCCGACGGCGCGACGCTTTACATGACCCGTGACCTCGCCGCGGCCATCTACCGCCACGACCAGTACCTTTTTGTTCAAAGCCTGTACGTGGTCGGCAACGAGCAGCGGGAGCACTTCCAGCAGCTCAAGGCCGTCCTCAAGGAAATGGGCAACGACTGGGCGGATAACATTCACCACATTCCGTTCGGTCTGATCACCGCCAACGGCAAGAAGCTTTCGACGCGCAAGGGCAACATCATCTTGCTGGAAAAGGTGCTCAAGGACGCGGTGGCTCTGGCCAAGCAGCAGATCGCCGAAAAGCACCCGGACCTGGCAAATGCCGACCAAGTGGCGCACGAAGTCGGCGTCGGCGCCGTGGTCTTCCATGACCTGAAAAACGAGCGCCTCGACAATTTCGATTTCAACTTGGAAGAAGTCGTGCGCTTTGAAGGCGAGACCGGGCCGTACGTTCAGTACACCAACGCCCGCGCCAACAGCATTTTGAAGAAAACCGACCAACAGCCGGTCGCGGAAGTTGCGTTGACTGACGCCGCGGCCTGGCCGGTGCTCAAGGCCTTGGCGGACTACCCAGACGTGATCGCCCGCGCGCTGCGTGAGTACGAGCCGTCGGTCATCGCCAAGTACGCGCTGCGCCTGGCCAAGGCGTTTAACCAGTACTATGCCAACGTCAAGGTCCTGGTCGACGACGCCGAGCTGCCGGCCCGCCTGGCGATGGTCAAGGCCGTATCGACGGTGCTGACCGACGCGCTCCACACGCTCGGGGTCGGTGCGCCGGCCGAAATGTAGGAGGCCGCTATGAACAAATCTGAACGTCAGGCCGCTTTGGCCAAAATCATCAATTCGCAAGTGATCACCACGCAAGACGAGCTGCTGGAAGCCCTTAAGGCCGCCGGCATCGAGGCCACGCAGGCCACCATTTCCCGCGATATTCGCGAGATGCAGGTGGTCAAGGCGCAGGACGCCAGCGGCCAGCTGCGCTACACGATTTTCCGCGGTGATTCTCAGTCTCAGCTCGAGCGCCTCAGCAATTCGGTGCGCGAAGTGGGCCTATCCATCACCCGCGTGCAGTTTTTGAACGTGATCAAGACGCTGCCGAGCAACGGCAACCTGATGGCCGCCATTATCGACGATATCGGCTTTGCCCAGGTCGTCGGCACCTTGGCCGGCCACGACACCATCGTCGTGATCAGTCCCGACGAAGCCAGCGCCAAGTGGTTCAACGCCCAGTACCAAAAGGCGTTCATCGCCTAGACCAAAAGCGGTCTGCCAAGTCAATCGGCAGACCGTTTTTGCGTTGGTTAAAATGGTGCCGGCGAAGTTGTGGTCAGATTCTCGCTAGTCAGCGGTTTGATCAAGGTCAAGCTGCTGGCGTGCAGCATGAGGCGCGGGGCCGCGCGCCCGCCATACAAGGGGTCGCCGATGATCGGGTAGCCGAGGTGGGCCAGGTGAACGCGCAGCTGGTGGGTGCGGCCGGTTTCAAGCGTCAGCGCCAGGCGGGCGACGTCGCCATGTTTCGCGACGACCCGGAAATGCGTGACCGCCCGCAGGCCATCACAGCGCACGCGGCGTTTGCGCTTGTCTTCAGGGTCTGCGCCAATCGGCGCGTCAATGGTGCCAGACTGTGGCAGCCCGGGCGGCACCAGCGCCGTGTAAGTGCGCGCCGCGGTTTTGGCCGCGAGCTGCCGGTTGATGATGCCCTGGCTGATGGGGTCCTTGGCGATGATGGTCAGCCCTGAGGTCAGCATGTCGAGGCGGTGGGTGATGTACACCGGCCGTGGCGCCAGGTAGCCGGCCGCGGCGTTCATTAGCGTGCCCTCTTCGTCCGGCCGGTTGGGGTGCGGCTTTTGACCGGCGGGCTTGTTGACAATCAGCAGCTGGTTGTCCTCGTAGACGACGGCCAGCGGCAGCTGCTGCGGCCGGTAGTAGTCGGTGCCAGGCGCCGAAAAATTCAGCGTGACGCTGGCACCGGCCTCGACCGGCTGATTGAAGGTGCGGTACTGGCCGTTGATGAGGACCCCTTGCGTGCGCCTGAGCACGGCGATCCAGGCCTTGGGCACCTGCCAGGCGTGAAGCAAGGCGCGCACGCTGGCCGCTTCAGGGGCTTTGGCGTGAAGTTGAAACTGCGGCATGACAGGCTCCTTTCTGTAATTTGCGTAAAATCCGGCGCAAGGCCGAATCCGCGCTTTTTTCCGTATGCTAAACTAGTCACATGTTAGGAAAGGGGGACCACCAGTTGAAAGCATTCTGGGCTGCCGTGCAGCCGTACCTGGCCAAAGCCGGGCATGGCATCGCATGGTTCTTCCGCCGGTTTCAAGTGATCCGGTGGCTGATTCTCATTTTCCTGACGCTGACCCTAGCGCTGTCCACCTGGTTCACCTACAAGGCGAAAACCGCGGACGTGCAGGACATCAAGAGCAGTCTGCAGACGAAAACCACGCTGTACGACGAGGATGACCGCGAGGCCGGCAAGCTTTACGGCCAAAAAGGGACGTATGTGGACCTGGCCCAGATTTCGCCGAACATTCAAAATGCGGTGATTTCCACCGAGGACCGCAGCTTTTACACCAACCCGGGCTTTGACATCAAAGGCATCGCCCGCGCGCTGATCGGGCTGGTCATTCACCACGGCCAGATCACCGGCGGCGGCAGTACCATCACGCAGCAGCTGGCCAAAAACACGCTGCTGTCCCAGAAGCAGACGTTCCTGCGCAAGGGCCAGGAGATCTTCCTGGCCGTGCAGCTGACTCGAGTTTACTCTAAAAATGACATTCTGACGATGTACCTGAACAACGCGTACTTTGGCAACGGGGTGTGGGGCGTCGAGGACGCATCGCAGCGCTACTTTGGCAAGCACGCCAGCCAGCTGACTGCCGGCGAAGGCGCGACGCTGGCCGCGATGCTGCGCAGCCCCAGCTTTTATAACCCAATCGATCACATGGACAACGCGATCGCCCGGCGCAACTTGGTGCTGAGCCTTGAGCAGGACAACGGCAAACTGACTGCCGCACAGGTCCAAGCGGCCAAGGCCACCACGCTCACGTTGAAGGACACCTACACCGCCGACAATCAGCAGAAGTATCCCTACTTCTTCGATTCGGTGATCGAAGAGGCGTACAAGCAGGACGGCATCTCGCAAGACGACATCGTCAACAAGGGCTACCGCATTTACACGACACTGAACCCAACTTATCAAAATCGGATGCAAGAAGCCTTTGACAACCAGTACGTCTTTCCGCAAGCCGCCGCGGATGGCACCAAGCCCCAGGCGGCCTCGGTGGCCGTCGACCCGAAAACCGGCGGCGTGCTCGCCGTGGTGGGCTCACGCGGCCCGCATGTGTACTTGGGGTTCAACTACGCCACGCAGCTTCAGCGCCAACCAGGGTCTTTGCTCAAGCCGCTGATGGCGTACACGCCGGCGCTTGAAAACGGCTATTCCTATGACAGCGACCTGACTGACAAGCAGATCAGCTATGGCAAGGACCATTACACGCCGACCAATGACACCGGCACTTACGCCGGGACCCTGCCCATGTACAAGGCGCTGGCCGATTCGACCAACGCGCCGGCCGTGTGGCTGCTGAACCAGATCGGCATGAGTAAGGGCGTCGCGAGCCTGAGCCGCTTTGGCATTACGCTGCCGAAAAAGGATCAAGACCAGCTGGCATCTGTGTTGGGCGGCGTCTCCACCGGCTTTTCGCCGCTGACCTTCGCCCGCGCTTACTCGGCCTTTGCCAGCGGCGGCAGCCTGCCGCAGACCCACTTTATCCGTAAAATTGTCGACGCCACCGGCAAAACCGTGGTCAACAACGAGCCGTCCAGCAAGCGCATCATGAAGCAATCCGTGGCCACGGAAATGACGAGCATGATGATCGGCGTTTACAACGAAGGCACCGGCCGCGCTGCCAAGCCTTACGGCTACACGATCGCCGGCAAAACCGGCACCGTGGAAACGCCGAAAGACTGGGGCAACGGCCTGGGTGCCAAGGACTCCTGGGTGGTCGGCTACACGCCGGACATTGTGGTCGCGACCTGGTCCGGGTTTGCCAACACCGACGCGACGCATTACTTGCAGCCTGGTCAGGGGGCACTGAACTTGTACCGTCAGGAAATGACGAATATCCTGCCGGCCACGCCGCAAACCAAGTTCAACACCACCGACGCCAGTGCCCGCGCGACTCTGCAGACGCCGAACGCCGAAAACGGCGGCGCGGATATGTGGTCCAACATTCAAAGCGGCATTCAAAATGGGGTCGACTCGGCCAAGAATACCGTGTCGGAGTGGTACAATACCATCAAAGGACTTTTGGGTAACTAATCTAAATAAATGAGGTGCCTCATGGCAAACGTATACGATAGTGCAAATCAGCTCGCCGAAGATCTTAAGCTCAGTCAGCAGTTCCAGGACCTGAAAAAGAGCTACGACATGCTTAAGCTCGACCCGATGGGTTACGCCCTGTTCCAGCAGTTCCAGACCCTGCAGATGTCGCTGCAGCAAAAGCAGATGGCTGGCCAAGAAGTCACTGAGCAAGACGTTCAGCCGCTTCAGGATCTGTCGTCGAAGATGCAAAACATCGACGCGATCAAGGACCTGATGGCCAAGGAGCAGGCGATGTCGACGGTCATGGATGACCTGAACCGGATCATCTCCGCGCCGATCGCCGAACTTTACCAAGACAGCACCAGCCAGTCGGGCGATCAGCAGGCCGCTAAGTAAGGCTTAAAGCACGCCGCGCGTTCGGCGTGCTTTTCGTTTGCCGCGCTGAGCGGTAAAATGAGGCGACGGGGTTGCATAGAAAAGGTGAAAATATGGCAAAGCAAATTTTTGATTACGAAAACGGTCAGGACATGAAACTGCCCGTGCTGGTGAAGGGCGCTGAGGTCCGGATCGCGAAGAACGGCAAAAAGTTCATCGCGTTCACGTTCCAGGATCCATCTGGCCACATCACGGCCAAGTTCTGGGATGCTTCCGAAGACGACATTGCCCAGTACCAGCCCGGTGTGGTCGTGCTGCTGTCAGGTAAGCGGGAGCTTTACCAGGGCAAGCCGCAGATCAAACTGTACTCGCTGCGCCTGGCGACGCAGGAAGAGGGCAATGACCCGGAAAACTACGTCGAGCACGCCCCGGAGTCCAAAGATGACATGGGGCAGGAACTCAACGACTTTATTTTCCAGATCACCAACGCCAACTGGAACCGCATCGTGCGTCGACTGTTGGCCGACCACAAGCAGGAATTTCTGACGTATCCCGCAGCCAAGTCCAACCACCACGCCTTTGCCGGCGGCCTGGCGTTTCACACGCTGAGTATCCTGCGCCTGGCCAAAAGCGTGGCCAACCAGTACCCGGCGGTCAACAAGTCACTGCTTTATGCCGGCGCGATTCTGCACGACCTAGGCAAAACCATGGAGCTGTCCTCGGCGGTTTCGACTGACTACACCATGGAAGGCAACATGATTGGCCACATCGTCTTGGTCGATGAGGAAATCGTGCGGGTGGCTAATGAGCTCAAAATCGACATTCACCAGGAAGACATGATCATGTTGCGGCACACGGTGCTGGCGCATCATGGCTTGCTGGAGTATGGCTCACCGGTGCGTCCGGAGCTGCTTGAGGCGCAGATCTTGCACGACCTGGACGAGCTGGACGCCGAGATCAACATGCTGACCACGGCTTACCAGCACGTCGATCCCGGAACCTTCACCGAGCGGCTTTTTGGCATGGATAACCGCCGCTTCTACCGCCCGACCAATGGGCAGACCTATCCGGATCCGAAATAGCAATGTGTGCCGCCTGTAAAAAGGCGGTTTTTTAGGCTCTTCGTCAAGTGAAGTTGAACATAATTTATGAGAGTATCTAGACCTTAATTGGTCTAGGTACTCTTTTTTTAAGCCGCCAGGTTGTGGGCTTTGGGGTTAAACCAGACACGCTCAAGGAAAATACGGTTGATAAAG